>JAZQYE010000044.1:0-3702 GCA_045633385.1 Eubacteriales bacterium
GTCCTTTTACCCGCACCAAAAAGAACGGAACACCAAAAGGTGTTCCGTTCTTTTTTGCGTTGATAACAGAATAAAGAACCTTCACGCGTTTGCGCGGAGCGCAAATTCGAACGTAGCCTTTTAAACGGAGCGAAAGCTTTGATGAGGGCGCAGACAGCCGTTCACTGTTTTTTCTCGTCGTTGGGAGAAAAGTGTAATGTCTTGATCTCATGCTCGGTAAAGTGCAGGGGAAGGGTGCGATCGTTGCAAGGAAATTGAACAGTTGCATCGGTGTCGCGGTCTTGCGTATTGTAGAGGCGTATCGTAAAATCACCGTCGGCTTGACGTATGGTGGAAAGCAGGATGCTTGTCTCGTCTATGACGATCGCGCTTGCGGGGATACTGCCTTGCCCGGAGGGAAAGAAGGAGAGTGGCATGGGGGACTCGTTATATGTCTGCGCAATTCGTTCTACATCGGGCTCTGTGGTCAGGCGAAGCGAAAAGCGGCGCTCACCGATATCGATATGATCGAGCATTCTGTCATGCGGGGCGAGCTGTCTGTCCTGAATGGGATGCGCTGAATAAACGGGAGTACGGAGCAGGGAGATCTTCATGCAGCTTTCGGTGAAGCTGCCGCCGTAAATGCCGCGGTTGACGGCGTACAGGCGAGACGTGGAATTGACGATGCCGCACCATTTTTGAAAGGTCGATTCCTTTTCATCATGGAACAGCGTTTCACAGCCAAACGGGCAATCGCCCATCGGTGTGCCCGAAAACGCGGTATCCAAGCGATATTTGATCATGCGGTTCGGCTCTTGCGATTGCAGGACGATATCAACGTCGATATACGAACCTTGGTGAGAAATGGTGTACTCCACCATGGCGGTAGAGCGTCGGTAAGAAAAGAATGCCTGAATTTTGGTGCGAACTGCGCCGTCTTCAACGATACGCACGTTTGCAGTCGTTTCGTTCGGGTATCCAATCATTTCGTTGACCTCTGCATCCCGCATCAGCGAAAAGCTGCCCGTATAGTCGGTAAAGCCTTGTACGGTCATGCCCCAAGGATCCTCGTTGTCGTTATACGTCTCCAAAACGCCGCTGTTTTGCAATATCGTTTTGCCGTCGACCTCATACAGCTCGATCAAGCCCGTTTTTTTGCTGATGCTTACGCGCATACGAGCGTTGCAAATGGTAAAACGGTCAGGATCGCTGTCATCAAAGAAACGCACGTCTGGAAGCTTTTGAACGGATAGGCGCGCATCAAAGCGATTGATGCAGGAGGGCGCAAGCGTTGCGTGAAAGCTGATTTTTTTTGGCCAATCGAGGTGAAAGGTGGAGTCGGGCTTTTCGTTTTGGGTGGCAAGCTCCTCTCCGCTTGCGGAGTATACCGTGGCATAGGTGTATTCGTCGGCATTCCAATTTTGGTTTTGCAAAATAAATCCAACCTCAAAATCTCCCTCTACGGCGTAGGGGTGCGGGTTAAAGAGCAAAATCGGAATTTCGCCCTCACGTGCCTTTTTTTGCCCCTTGCAAAGGCAGAAGAATGCCTTTTCGTACAATTGATCGACCAGTTCCTCGCCAAAGTGGAGCGTGCGCAGGCTTTCCTCCTCTACCGTACGAATGGAGGTGCCGGGCAAAATGTCGTGGAATTGGCAAAAAGCAAGTGCTTTTTTTGCACGTAGCAGATCGGCGGTGTCAAAGGTGCGGCCTAAGCCCAACGCCGCGTAGGAAAGGATCTTTTCGGTAACGGCGATCTTGTTTTCCAAGCGGCGGTTTGCCTGCTTGATTTGTACCATGGTTGTGTAACAGCCCACGTTGCGGGGGATAAGGGATTGCTTGATCACGGGGAGCGACGTTTTGTCAAGCGCGGCAAAATAATCCTCTGCCGTTGCATGGATCAATTCAACGTTTGAGGTCTTGCGAAAGGCTTCTATCTGCTCCAGATCGATGTGGGAGGGACCACCGCCGTGATTGCCGATGCCCCAAAGACAAAGCGCGCTCTCGCGGTCATTTTGCGCTTGCAATTGATGCTGTATCTTTGGTAGCGCCTCGCCCTTTTTGGAGAGATATCCTTGATAAATAGGGGTAACGGCAATGCGACTGCCGTCAAAGCCCTCCCACCAAAAATCGGTATCGTACTCCATAGGGCGCATCATGATATAGCTGTCGTAGCCGCATTGCTTCATAATTTGCACCAAGCCGCGGGAGTGCCCAAACGGATCAAAATTGATGGCGGTGGTTGGAATAATCCCGAATTTTTTACGAAAATAAGCTTGACCTAACTCGATTTGCGAGAAAAGACTTTCGCCGCATGGCATCAAGCAATCCGGCTGAAGATACCAGCCGCCCATAATTGCCCATTTTCCTTGCTTGACGAGCGCACGGATCCTTTCAAAAAGTGCGTGGTCGTGTTCCTCTACCCATTCGTACAAGAGTGCCTCGTTGTGATTGAAGATAAACCCGTCGTATTGCTCACAAAAATCAGCGGCGATGCGAAAGGTCGAAAGCGCCTCGGCAACCCCCTCGCTTTTGCGCCAAAGCCATACGGGATCCAAATGGGCGTTACAAAGCAGATACATTTTTTTCATCACAGTTCTCCTTTTTGAATATCGTCTTAATAAGATAATAGCATAAAACAGCGGATGTGCTTGCAGGGTCACTCTTGCCGTTTGACCTGCTTGCGGAACTCGCTGGGCGTTTTTCCAAAGTGCTTTTTAAAGACCTTTGTAAAATACTGCAGATCCATCATGCCGCAATGCTGGGCAACCGTTTGAATTTGCAGGTCGGTGCTTTCCAAAAGGTACGCCGCAAACTCCATGCGACGGGCGCGAATGTATTCGCTCACCGTTTTGCCTGTCTCCTTTTTGAACACGGTGGATAAATACCCCGTGCTGACGCCTTGCTGTTCGGCAAGCATGCCTGTGCTAAGCTCTACCGACAGATCGGATTCGATGATGAGCACCGTCTTTTGTACCACGGGGGAGTATTTTTGAACCGAGTGCTTTCTTACCAATCGACAATACGTGCGAAACATACGAAACATCAGCGCGGTACAATCCGAAAGGGTGGGGCACTCCTCAATGCGATGCGCAAAATCGGAGGAGGTTCGGTCGATATACAAGGGATGCACGCCGCCGTTTTCCGCCGCCTTTCGCAACAGCGTGTTCATGATAACGGCATAGTTTTTTGCGTTTCGAATGGGGTCGGGGACTCTGACCTCAAACATATTGCCGGCAAACGAGTCTTTAAAACGGCTTTCGAGCTGTGTTTGACCAAGGGTGACCGCGCGGATCATTTCGTTTTCAAAGGCGTATCTGCGCTCGATGGCGCGAATGTTGACAAGTGTGTCGGTTTGTTGCTCCTCGTCGGAGAAAAAATGCTCTGCCGAGCCGTCTCGCACGGGCGCAAAGGAGTTAAAATCCTGCAGGGTATAGGGCTTTTTCTCCCACACGGTCTCGCAAAGGGTATTGAACATCATGCTCACGGGGGAGACGTCGTTGATGACCGTAAGACCTTGAACAAACTCCTTTAAATAGCGTTGCTTGCTTGGTGCAATGCCGTTTGCTTCGCCCAATTCCAGCAAATTTTGCTCGGTGAGCGGTGAGCGCAAAAAAGGACCGATGCCAAACAGCGTTGGCGGCTCGGTTTGTGGGAGCAATAAGAACAGATAACAGCAATCCAAAGAATCGCTGATGCGATAGACCGTAAATGGCTCGGCAGAGG
>JAZQYE010000045.1:0-12748 GCA_045633385.1 Eubacteriales bacterium
CGGGGATCTTGGTCGTCGTTCGTCACCATGCAAACATCAAACGCCTGATCAGCGGCACCGAATCCAAGTTCAGCCTGCGGAGCAAGAAATAAGACATGACGATAAATTCCATGAACTTAAATGATGCAATTGTAAAGCGGATCGTTGAAATTTGCGAGGAGCGCGACAGCAATGTGTGTGACATTGCCTTGCGTGGCGGTATGTCGCCGTCGGCAATCTACGATCTAATCAAAGGGCGAACAAAATGCTCCAAGGTTGTTACAGTCAAGCGTTTTTGTGAGGGCGCAGAAATCACGCTTTCCGAATTTTTTGACAGAGATTATTTTAACGATCCCGAAGAGGATTGAGCCTTACGGTGTATTCTTGCTCCGCAAGTGCCGTTTATATCAAAAGAAAGACCACTTGCAAAAAGGGGCTTTCTTTTTTTGATAAATTGTGCTATAATAAGATTGTAAAGGACGGTGAGGAAATGAAGATCGAATTTATACGGGATGAGGCTCTTTCCGAAATCCATCTCATTGTCAAAGCCAAGGAGCGGGACGACAGGGTCGAGCGGCTCATGGAGAATTTGGAGCGCTTGTATGCAGATACGCTTTGCGCCTACGATGAGGAGCGCGTGCATCTGCTCAAGCCCGCACAGATCCTTCGCATTTACGCGCAGGGGCAAAAGCTGCTCTGCCAAACGGCGGAGGGGATCTTTTCGCTCCACGCAAGACTGTACGAAATGGAGGAGCGGCTGGATGCGCGGCAATTCGTGCGCATTTCCAAAGGCGAGCTTGTCAACGTATCGCATATTTTGCGGCTGGACGTCTCGCTTTCGGGCACCATCGGCGTCGTGCTGGAGGGCAACGTCAAAACCTACACCTCGCGGCGGTATATGAAAAATCTCAAAGCCGCACTCGGCTTGTAAGGAGGGGAGAGCATGAAAAAATATCACGTTTGGGAAAGGCTCTGCATCGGCTTTGGAGTTGGCACCTCCATTGGCTTGCTCGTCACCCTGATCATCTCTTATGCAAACGGCGGTATGGAGGTCAGCACCATTCCGCGGCTGATCGAGTTGTTTGGCAATCCCCTCAAAGCCTTTGCCGTGCAAAGCCTTTGGTGCGCCCTGATCGGCGTGGTGTTTGCCGAGGCGGGAATTTTGTTTTTGATCGAGCGTTGGAATTTTCCAATCAAATGCATGCTTCATTTTGCTGTAACGTCGTGCTTTTATCTGCCGTTTTTGTGGGTGTGCTATGCACCGCACGGCGTACTTGCAGGCACGCTGTTTTTGCTTGCCAACGTGCTGTTCACCTACGTTATTTCGTGGTTGACCTCCTACTGCCTGTCGCGTGCGGACGTGCGGTCGATCAACCAAAAAATTGAGGAAAAGAGGAGAAAAGAGGAATGAGCATTGCAATTTCAACGACCAACCTGCAAAAAGCCTTTGGCAAACGGGTCGCGGTAAAGGATCTTTGCTTGGAGGTTCAAGAGGGCGAGCTGTTGGCATTGTTGGGGCTCAACGGAGCCGGAAAAAGCACCACGGTTCGTATGCTGTGCGGCTTGCTCCGTCCCGACGCAGGCGACGCCACGGTGTTGGGGTACAGCCTTTGCGAAGAGACGCAGGCGGTCAAGTCGGTCATCGGCGTCTCTCCGCAGGAGAGCGCGACCGCGCCCAATCTGACCGTTTATGAAAATTTGGAGCTGATCGCCCGTTTGCACGGCATGGGCCGCGCGGCGGCAGAGGCTCGTATCGCTACCTTGGAGCAGGTGTTTTCCTTGCACGAGGTGCGCGATCAAAAAAGCAAAACGCTTTCGGGCGGCTGGAAAAGACGCCTGAGCATAGCCATGGCGCTTGTCAGCGACCCCAAGATCCTCTTTTTGGACGAGCCGACCTTGGGGCTTGACGTGGTGGCGCGCCGTGAGCTCTGGCGGTTTATCGAATCCCTGCACGGAAAGGTGACCATCATTCTCACCACGCACTACTTAGATGAGGCAGAGGCACTTTCCGACCGTGTAGCGATCCTGTCGGGCGGCAGTCTTTGCGCGGTGGGAACGCCAAAGGAGCTGTGCGCCATGACAAATTGCCAAAGCTTTGAGGATGCGTTTGTCAAACTGGCGAGTGGAGAGGGGGAGCACGTATGAGATGCTTGATCTTTGCGCGGCGCGTCAGCCGTGAGATATTGCGGGATCCCTTGTCGATCATCTTCGGTATCGGCTTTCCCGTGGTGCTTTTGATCCTTTTGAGTGCCATGCAACGAAATATCCCCGTGGAAATATTCGTCCTCACGGAATTGACCCCCGGCGTTGCCGTGTTCGGGCTTTCGTTTTTGGCGCTTTTTTCGGCACAGCTTGTCGCCAAGGATCGTGCCAACGCGGTCTTGGATCGCTTGTTTACCACGCCCATGCAGGCAAAAGATTTTATTTTGGGCTACGTATTGCCGCTGTTGCCCATGGCACTTGCGCAGGGCGTGATCTGTTACGCCGTTGCATTTGCGCTGGGGCTTGAGGTGACCCTCTCGGTTTTGTGGGCAATGCTTTCCTTGTTACCCGTATCGCTCATCTACATTTCCATCGGGCTTTTGAGCGGCAGTCTTTTGAGCGAAAAGGCGGCGACCTCGCTCTGCGGTGCGGCACTGACCAACGTGTCGGCGTGGTTGAGCGGAACGTGGTTCTCTTTAGAGCTTGTCGGTGAGGCGTTTTGCCGCTTTGCCAATCTGTTGCCCTTTGCGCACGCGGTCGAGCTTGGCAGAGTCCTGCTCAACGGTAGCCTTTCGGGTGCGTGGGAGCACCTGCTGTGGGTGTGCGGATATGCCGCGGTGCTGTTGGTGGGCGCAGTACTTGCTTTTTACAGCAAAATGAAAGCGTAATTGCTTTTTGAACTTGACTTGCCGATGGTTCGGTGCTATAATATAGGGGTGAGAGAGTGCACGCGCTGCATTTTTTCACCCCTTATCATTTTAAAAGGAGGGACTATGACGTGAGTGAAACGTTACTGTTTGATGAGGCATGGTATTTTCACAAGGGAGAGGTCAACACCGCTCTGCCCATTACAAAGCCTGCGACCTATCGCGCCGCCAAGACCGCACGCGCCCTGGTGGGGCCTGCCTGTAAGCATTACGCGGTCGGCATCGATTGGCAAAGCGGCGTCGAGCACAAGAGCGAGGAGTGGATGCTGATCGATCTGCCCCACGATTATATGCTTGGTTATACGCCCGATCGCACGCAAAACGAGGCACTGGGCTACTGCAAGTACGAAAACGCATGGTACGTCAAGCATTTTGCGTTATCGGCAAGCGATGCCGACAAGCGCATCACCTTTTTGTTTGAGGGCATTGCGGGGGCGGCAACGGTATATATCAACGGTTGCCTGATGAAGCGCCATTTTTGCGGCTACACCTCCTTTGAGGTCGATGCTACCGACGTTGTGGAGCCGGGTGCCGACAACGTGATCTCCGTTTACGTCTCCACGCAAGAGCACGAGGGCTGGTGGTACGAGGGCGGCGGAATCTATCGCCACGTTTGGATGCATAAGACCGATGCCGTTTCCATTGACCTGTGGGGCGTTTTTGCAGACCCGCAAAAGCAAGCCGACGGCACGTGGAGCATTGCCACCGAGCTGAGCCTGCGCAACGACGGCTACAGCCCTGCCGACGTCCGTGTGCGCGGCGAAATTTTGGATGGGGACGAGGTCGTATGTTGCGAGGAGCTTGCGGCAACGTTGCCCGAAAGAGAGATACAAACCCTTTGCTACCGCTTTTTGATGCCGTCTCCCAAGCTGTGGTCGCCCGAGTCTCCCACGCGCTACACCATGCGCACCAGCGTCCTTTGCGGCGAGGTGGTGGCAGACGTCAACGAGATCAAATTCGGTTGCCGCACCTACGTGATGGATCCCGACAGGGGGCTTTTCATCAACGGCAAGCCCTACAAGATCAAGGGCGTGTGCGCGCACGAGAACATGGGGCTTACGGGCAAATACCTGCCCGATAATATTCAGCGTTACCGCGTGCAATTGCTTCGCGAAATGGGCGCAAACGGCTACCGAACCGCGCATTATCCGCACTCCGAGGCAATGATGGAGGCGCTGGACGAAAACGGATTTATCGTGATGGATGAGACCCGTTGGTTCGAGTCCACCGAGGAGGGCTTGGAGCAGTTGACCATGCTGATCAAGCGCGACCGCAACCGTCCGTCGGTCTTTTTCTGGTCGGTCGGCAACGAGGAGGAGCACCACGTCACCGACGTCGGTCGCCGCATCTGCCGTGCCATGGTGGCACACGTGCGCAAGCTCGATCCCTCCCGTGCGGTCTTAACGGCGGTCACGCACGACCCCAAAAACGCAACGGTGTTTGATGATACCGACGTGGTATCCATCAATTATAAGTGGAATCACTACGACGACCTGCGGCAAAAATATCCGCACAAGCCCTTTTTGGCGGCAGAATGCGCCGCCGCAGTCAGCACGCGCGGTCAGTATCTGCCCGTCAACGATCTCCACGGCATCAAGGATGCGTACGATAAGGATACCAATACACAGCTTCGCTCCCGCGAATACACGTGGCAGTTTATCGCCCAAAGACCTTGGGTCATGGGCGGCTACCAATGGAGCGGCTTTGAATACATGGGCGAATCCACGCAATGGCCGCGCATCTGCTCGGTCAGCGGTGCCATCGACCTCTTTCTGCAAAAAAAGGACGCCTTTTATCAAAATCAGTCGCATTGGCTGAATACCCCCATGGTGCACCTGTTGCCGCATTGGAATTGGCAGGGCATGGAGGGGCATCCCATGCGCGTGGTGGCGTACACCAACGCACCGCGCGTCGAGCTGTTGTTAAACGGCACCTCCCTTGGTGTATGCACGGTCGAGCCCAACGGACACGCGGAGTGGATGGTTCCGTACGAGGCGGGGGAACTAAAAGCGATCGCTTACGGTGCCGACGGCGAGAGGGTAGCCGAGGACGTGCGCCGCACAACGGGTGAAGCAAAACGCCTGCGGCTGACGGCAGAGACACGGGATCTCAAGCCGGGCGACGTGGCATTGCTCACCTGCTCGGTCACCGATGAGGAGGGGAACGAGGTTCCCGATGCTTGCCCCACCGTTGCATTTTACGCGCAGGGCGTGGGCAGTATTTACGCCACGGGATCGTCGGTCACCGACCACCAAACCGTATTCTCCCACGAGCGCAAAATGTGGATGGGAAAAATCAGCGTCGCACTCCGACTCGCGGGCGAGCACGGCAAGGTGTGCGTGTATGCCACCGCACAGGGCCTGCAAAGCACCGTCTTAGAGCTTGAAATTTGATCGAACTATCTAAAAACCCGTGCGGCAATTGCGTTTGCAATTGCCGCACGGGCTTTTTATTTCTTTACTCCAAAATGATCTCTTGGAAGAATTTCGGTGTGATTTTGCGGGGGTGCTCAAAGCCCTCGTCGGTAAAGCTGTCAAACAAGCCGATGTGAAAGGGAACTGCATATTTTGCCCCCACGCGCTTGGCAAAGCGAGAGGCATCGACCATGTTCATGTTGTTTCCGCGACCGTTGCAGGGGAGAAAGATCACGTCGATCTTTTCGTCGGGCAGGGAAGCGAATACCGTTTCGTTGTACAGCGTGTCACCCGTGACGTAGTAGTGCTTGCCCTCTGCGCTGATGATCACACCGATCGCGTTCGGGTCGGAGTGCTCTGCCTTGACCGCGCGGAAGCGGACGTTGCCCTCGGTCCAAGATGTACCGTTGTTAAAGCAAACGTGGTTGCATTGGGTGTTGGGGTAGGTCTTTCTCAGCTCCTGCACACAGCCGTTGGGGGTGAGCGTCAACGCCTTGCAATCGGGCGTGAGGTAATATTTGAGCGTTTCGTGGTCGAGGTGATCAAGATGATTGTGCGTGATGATCAGCACGTCGGGCTTGATCTGCAAAAAGGATTCATCCACGGGGACGCGGCGGTAGTTTTGCGGCTCAAAATTTTTGACGTTATCCGAAAGGTACGGGTCAACGACGATCTTTTTGCCGTCGGTCTCAAACAACAGTCCCGCTTGTCCAAGCCAAGTGATCTTCATATCGTTATCTCCTTTTGTTTTTTATTCGTTCTTCGGGATCAGCGGATAGAGCTGGATCATATTACCGCCGTCCACGGTCAATTCGGCACCCGTAGTGTTGCGCGCGTGTGCGGCAAAATAGAACACGGCATCGGCAATGTCCTCACCGTTGGCAACGTCGCCAATGGGCGTGTAGCGGGAGGGAACGGTATTGTAAAAATCGGGGTTCTTTTCCCAACGGTCGGTGCGGATCATACCGGGGAGCACCGCATTGACGCGAATGCCGTATTTGCCCAGATCCAACGCCATGGCGCGCATCATGCCAAGCTGTCCGCCCTTGGAGGCAGAGTAGGCAATGCGGTTCGGAATGGCGCGGTACGCGGTGTTGGAGTTGACAAAGACGATGTTTCCGCCGCCGTGCTCCTTCATTCTTGCCGCCGCGTGCTCCGAGAGGCAAAAGTTCCATACCACGTTGGTGTTGACCACGCGCATAAAATCGGTGAGCGGATTTTCAAACACCTCCATACCAAGACCTTGGTCGGCGGCGTTGCACACCAGCGTTTCCACAAAAATACCCTTGGCGTCAAGCTGCGCAAAGAGCTCATCTACTGCCGCCTCGTCCACCGTGCGCTCATCCACAAGGGAATCCAGCGTATATCCCGTAATTTGAACGGCGGGGAACTTTTTGCGGTATCCTTCCTCGGCTTGTTGCACCTGCTCTATCTTTCTGCCGGTAAAAACGACGTTGTAGCCCTCGGATGCGAATTTTTCTACGATCGCAACGCCGGTATTGATGCAGGCACCGGTAATCAGTACAGTTTTCATGTTTTTTCTCCTTTTAGTCGGCAATGGCGTCAAAAACGCGCACGTAATCGGCAATAAAGCAATCCTTCAGATCTTCCTCGGTCCACGTGGGCGTGATACCGTGGCGGTAGCCCTTGATCTCGGTGGTCAGCAAAACGTATTGATCGGTGTGAGAGACGGGACCCGCAGAGCGTGCTGTCTCCTTGCCGTCCAAATAGTAAACGTAGCCCTCGGGCGACCACTCCATGCCAACGCGGTGGTATTCGCCGTCCTCGGTGTAGGGGTAGTGCAGGCGAGCGGAGTCGTCTCTGAAATCCTTGCCGTAGCCGCCGTAAATACCGCCGGAGGTCAGCGTGCCATCTGCAAAGTTTTCAATAATGTCGCATTCCACACCGCTGGTTGCGGGGTCGAGCGTAGAGCCGGTGTTGGGGGATTGGATCCAAAACGCGCTCCACCAAAAAGGACGCTTTTGGAACTTGACACGCGCCTCGTAATATCCGTAGCGGTGCATGAATTTGGGCTTGATGAGCGGCTTAAAGGGCCACAGCTCGATCTCGCCCCAAGGGTTGTCTCCAATCTGCTTTTCCAAACGGTTTTTGATCGCGCCCTCAAAGTCGAGTTGATCGTAGGTCAAAGCCCCCGTTTGCAGTTGTGCGGAGCAAAGCTTGCCGTCAATCACCATGGGGCGAATCACCACGTTGCCGTTTCCGTCAAGAGACACGCCCTGATCGGTGTAAGCGTCAAAACGAACGCCCCAAAAATTGAGGCGAAAGCCCCATTTGTCGGTGTCAAGGGTGTCGCCGTCAAATTCGTCCGACCAAGCCAATTTCCAGTTTTTGCCCGCAGGCAACAGGCTCGGCTCGTGACCCTCAACGTAAAATTTTTTCAAATCCATTTCGTATTCCTCAATCTACGATAAAGTTGCCAAGCATCAGGATCAAGGGCGTATCTTTAACGGGGAGCTCGTGAATGACGTAAACGCCGTCTCCCTTATTCTCCACCATCTTTTCGGGGATCTCGTAAATAGAGCCGTCCATCAGATCTACCAGATGCATCTCGCCCCAGGGGTTGAATACCTCAATGTTGATGGAGGATTGATAAGAGGTGTGCATGATGTTGGAGGGATACCAATATACAAAGGCTCTGCCGCCCTCGCGCGCAAAGCAACCGCTGGTCAATTCGTGACCGAGCGGGGTGCGGTCGAATTTGCGCTCCGAAAAGCCGCCGTGAACCAGCACGGGGTGTGTGCAGAGCGACCACTCCTCTGCAAAAAAGGAGCAAATGTTTTGCAGGACGTAGTAAGAGGGCTTGGGATAATATTCGCCCGTGCTTCTGCCGTTTTCGTCAAAATCGGCACCCAAAACGCCAAAATAGCCGTAATCAAGAATCGAAGCCGTATCGCCAACGGTGCCGTTGAGTGCCTCGATCATATCCATACAAGAGAAGTAAGAGGTAAAGTGAACGCCTGCCAACAGGTCTGCCATGGTGTGGCGCGCCAATTGCTTGGCTTGGATCGCCTCAGTCCATGCGCCCGTGCGTACCGCACCGTGACCGCCGCTCTTGGATTGCGAGCCGCTCTCACCCTGAATGATCTCAATATTGGGGTTGTAAACCTTGGAGAGGGCAGAGAGGGAAGCTACGCGCTCAAACACGAGATTTTCGTCGTGGGTGTATTCGTGAAAGGAGATAAAGTCGAGGTATTCGCCCATGCCCGTTTGGAATGCGGTGTTGAGGAACCACAGCTGACGATTGCATTCAACGCCGCCAATGGTCTTAGCCGAAGGATCGACCTCCTTGACCGCGCGTGCGGTGGCAAGCGTAAACTCGCCAAGCTCGCGTGCGTTTACACCGTGCTTCCAGCACCAAACGCCGTCGGGCTCGTTCCAAACCTCAAAGTAGTGTACGCGGTCGCAATAGCGAGATACCACAGCCTTGACGTAATTGATCCACGCCGCCTTTTCCTCCTCGGAGGTAATGGGGGCACAGCCTACCGCGCCAAATGTCTTTTTGGCAAGCTCGTTGTAAAGGGGATTGCCGTAGCAAAGGCAGATCCAGGGCTCGATCGAGCGCGCGACAAAATTATCCACAATGGCATCCAGCCATGCAAAATCATACACGCCCTTTTCCTTTTCGGTGCGCATCCAGCCCGATTGGATACGAGCCTTCTTAACGCCGCACGCGGCAACGCGGTCGTACGCCTTTTCGGGATCAAAAACGTCTCTGTCCAATTTTTCAAAGCCGAGACCGATTTTCGAAAAACGAATATCCTTAGATGCTTTTGGCTGAATAGAGCCGATCTTTTTTAACTGTTCCATATATTTATCCTCGCGTTTGTGTCTGATCAAAAGTAAAATTCGGTCTTTGCGGGGCGAATGTCGGTCAACGCACCCGTATAGTGACGCAGATTGTGCTCCACGTAGGGGTGCTTGAGGCACTCCTCCTCGTTGAGCTCAATGCCAAGACCGGGCTTGTCACCGATCTTGATACAGCCGTTTTCGTAGGTGAGGTTTTCGTTCGTTACGTACTTTCTCCACTCTACGTCGCTGTACATGATCTCCAAAATGCAGAAGTTGGGGCAGCAAGCCGCAATTTGCAGCGTAGCCGCATTGGCAATGGGACCCGAGGGGTTGTGCGGGGCAAAGGGAATATAGTTTGCCTCGGCAATGGCGGCAAGCTTTTTGAGCTCCATGATACCGCCCGCGTGAGAGATGTCGGGCTGAATATAGTCGGCGGCACGACGGCGGAAGAGCTCGTTGTAGTCAAAGCGCGTGTAAAGTCTTTCGCCTGCCGAAATGGCAACGGGGGATTTTTCACGCACAGCCGCCAAAGCTTCAATGTTGTTGGGGGGAACGGGCTCCTCCAGGAACATCGGCTTGAACGCGGCAACCTCCTGCGCGATCTTGATGCCCGTGGGGACGTCAAAGCGCCCGTGTGCCTCGATCAGAAGATCGACCTCGTCGCCCACCGCCTCACGAACGGCGGCAATGCAACGCAACGCCTTGTTCAGGTCTTGATTGGAGATCTGCAAATAGCTCTTGCCAAAGGGATCCCACTTCATAGCGGTCACGCCGCGCTCTACGGCAATGCGCGCCTTCTCTCCAAACTCCTCAGGCTCTTTTGCGCCTGCGAACCAACCGTTGACGTAAATGCGGCACTCGTCGTTGACCTTGCCGCCAAGCAGCTGATAAACGGGAACGCCGAGGTGCTTACCCAAAATATCCCACAAAGCCATTTCCACGGCAGAAAGCGCGCTCATCAGCACAGCACCGCCTCTCCAATAGGCATCGCGGTAAATATCGTGATAATGCTTTTCGATCTGCAAGGGATCCTTGCCCACAAGGGTGCTCTTGATGTGCTCGATCGCGCCCACCAAAGCCTTTTCCTTGTATTCCAGCGTGCCTTCGCCAACGCCCGTGATCCCCTCGTCAGTATAGACCTTTACAAACACCCAATTGGTGCGAAAGCAATCTACTACAAAGCTTTTAATATCCGTAATTTTCATGGTTTTCTCCTTTGCAAAAAACGTTACCATCATTATAAGGTATAAAAACACGTTTGTATATCGGGATTTTATTACGTTTTTTCAAAATCTTACGATTTTTGACTTGATTTTATCATAAAAGTTTGGTATAATTGTGATAGACTTGATAAAAGGGAGTGATCGATACGGAGATTTGCGAGCTTGTGGGATACGGCGTGTTTGATACCAAAACGGCATTTGTAGGCAAAAAGAGAACGGGCGGCAGACTTGTGACCGAATACGAGGTCGAATTTTTTACGTCCGTTACGGGCAAGGCGATCGTGGACGGCAGAACCTACGATATTGCCCCCGGAACTCTGTTGTGTGCAAAGCCGGGTGAGGTGCGCGCAAGTATTTTTGATTTTCAATGCTGTCACATTCATTTTACCTTGCCAAAGGATTCGCCCTACCGCGAATTGATGGATAGCGTGCCCACCTTTTACCGTATCATCGACCGTGAGGCGTACGGGCGGCTGTTTGAGGATCTGATGCACCACCTGCTTGGCGTGGGGTACAGCAAGGATTCGGATTTTGTCAATGCCAAGCTGTTGGAGCTCTTTTACTATTTGCGCAAGGATGCGCAACGCAACCGCAATTATTTCGAGCACGGAAAAAGCGGAAATAAGCAGTCGGATGCCGCCATTCCGCGCGCGGTGGAGTTCATTCGTGAAAATTACCGCAAGGAGCTCTCGCTTGCCGATATTGCCTACGTAACGGGGTATTCGCCAAACTATTTTCATCACGTTTTTACCGAGATCATGGGCAAAACGCCCTTGCAGTATCTCTTACAGGTGCGCATACGCAGGGCGCGCTATCTTTTGGCGCAATCGGATAAGAGCCTTGCCCAGATCGCCTACGAATGCGGCTTTTCCTCGCAGGCGTATTTTACCGAGCAGTTCAAAAAAAATACCTACAGCACACCGGGGCAGTACCGCAAGCGCTGTATGGAGCAATATCGCGCGTAAGGCATGAAAAAATACAAAAAAGTTTTCGCTTTGCCTTGACACGGGCGCGCGAAAAAGGTATAATAATACCAGTATGATAATACGTAAGGAGAATGATAGATTATGGAAGCTCTTTTGCAAATTTTAAACAGCCTGCACCCCGACGTGGATTTTACGCAGGTGGACGATCTGTACGAGGAGGGCGTGCTGGACTCCCTGGATATGGTGCGACTTGTCACCGAGATCTCCAGCGAGTTTGACGTGCGTATTCCCGCCGAGGCGCTCATTCCCGAAAACTTTCAAAATGCCAAAACCATTTACGCGCTGATCGAGCGCTTGGATGAGGAATAATCGGCGTTTATGCAATTTACGTCGTTTTCATTTATCCTGTTTGCCGCGCTGACGCTGGCGGCGTACTTTTTGTTGCCGCACAAATGGCAATGGAAGGTGCTACTTGTATCAAGCCTGTGCTTTTACGCTTTGTCGGGCAAGGGATATTTGCCGTTTATCCTCTACACCTTTTTGGTGACCTTTTTGACCGCGCACACCATGCAATACCTTGCCGACCGCGAGGATGCCTGCGTGGCGCAAAATCGGGAGGTGTGGAGCAAGCAGGAGCGAAAGGATTATCGCGCAAAGGAAAAGAAAAAGCGCTTTCGCGTGCTGATTTTGGGCTTGGTGCTTGGCTTTGGTATGCTGGCGGTGCTCAAATATACGTCGTTTGTGCTCTCCAACGTAAAAGACTTGTGGACGGCGTTTGGCGGTGCTTCGTTTTCCGTTCCGTCTTTGCTCTTGCCGCTGGGTATCTCTTTTTATACTTTTCAGTCTATGGGGTATCTCATCGACGTTTACCGCAAAACGGTGCGCGCCGAAAAAAATCCCGCAAAGCTGCTATTGTTCGTCTCCTTCTTTCCGCAGCTTTTGCAAGGCCCCATCAGCCGCTTTGGCGCGTTGCACGAGCAATTGATCGCAGAGCATCGCTTTGATGCATTCAGCGCGCGTGCGGGGCTGTTGCGCATGACGTGGGGCTACTTTAAAAAGCTGATCGTAGCAGATACCGCTATGATCGGCATCAAGACCCTTGTTGAGCGTTCGGGCGAATTTCAAGGCGTTTACGTGGTATTGCTCATTTTGCTGTACTCCGCACAGATCTACGGTGACTTTACGGGAGGCATCGATATCACCATTGGACTTTCCGAAATGATGGGCATCAAGCTGACCGAAAACTTTAACCGCCCGTTCTCCTCCAAATCGACTAAGGAGTATTGGAACCGCTGGCATATCACCATGGGCGCATGGTTTACCGATTACATCTTTTATCCGCTTTCGGTTTGTGCCCCCTTGCAAAAGCTCTCCACAAAAGCCTGCAACCGCTTGGGTAAGGGCTTTGGTATGCGCCTGCCCGTTTATACCGCAACTATCGTGACGTGGTTTTTGACAGGTCTTTGGCACGGGGCAGGGTGGAATTT
>JAZQYE010000046.1:0-3461 GCA_045633385.1 Eubacteriales bacterium
CTTTGAAGCCGGGCAAACGGTGACGGGCATCGTGCGGAGCGTAGAAAGCTACGGCGTGTTCGTCGAGCTTGCCCCCAACCTCGCAGGTCTTGCCGAGGTGCGCGAGTCCGAAAGCGAGGCTCTGCGCGCCCAAATCGGGCAGGGCGTTGTCGTTTACATCAAAAGCATCGTCCCCGAACGTATGAAGATCAAGCTCGTCCTCATCGACCGTTGCCCCGCGGAGAGTGCCCCCAAGATCCCCTTGCGTTATTATATCGACGGCGGCAAGGTCAAGCACCTCTCACGCTGGCGTTACTCGCCCGTCTGCGCTTCCAAAACCGTAGAAACCGTGTTTGATGATGAAGCAGATATTTAAATGATCTTTTTTGTGGGGGGACTTCTTGGGAGTGAGGTTTTTTGAGGGGGAACTTTTTGAAAAAAGTTCCCCCTCACCCCCTCAAAAACTTCCCGCAAAGGAAATTTTTAGGATAGCAATATCGGGAGAGTTTGTGCTCTCCCGTTTTGTTTTGCGCAATGAATTTGTTAGCAATCGAATCACTTTTCGGCGCGAACCACAGGTTCGCTCGGCTCTCGCTAACTCGCAGGCACCTCCAAGACCCTGCTCGTTCAGAAAGTTGTTTTGCGATGGAAAATGATTTTGTTCGCGCTGCCGTTCCCCAACGCAAACAACTCTCTGAGCGGATAGGGTCTTGGCGGTGCCTTGCCGCTCGCGGGAGCAAAAGCGCGACGAATGGAGCGCGTCGAGCGATCTGTGATGTGAAGAAAGAAATTTTTGCCCAAAATAAAAGAACGGGAGCTGCACACTCCCGTTTGGTCATTCTTATCCCTGCGATAAAAAGTTTTGGGGGTGTCGGGACCTTTTTCAAAAGGTCCTGACAAAAAACTCCCAAAAGGTTCCCCCGCAAAAAAACAGTTCCGTATTTATGCCAATTGATCGGGGAGCTTTTTGCCGCCGAGGATGTGAAAATGCAGGTGCTTGACCGATTGACAGCCGTCCTCACCGCAGTTGGTGATCACGCGGTAGCCGTTTGAGAGGCCCTCGGCAGCGGCGATTTTGGGGATGACCTCAAAGATGCGCGCAACGGCGGCACTGTTCTCCTCGTTGATGCCGTCGGCAGAGGGAATGTGGAGCTTGGGCACGACCAAGACGTGCACGGGAGCCATGGGGGCGATATCGCGGAAGGCGTAAACAGCTTCGTCCTCCCACACCTTGGAGGAGGGAATCTCCCCCGCAATAATTTTACAAAACAAACAATCAGACATTGGTTTTCATCCTTTCTGCAGTATATGTCAAGTATACACCAAACCGACGCAAAAGTCAACACCTTTTTGTAATTGTTGACCTTGACTTCGCTTTTTTTCTATTGATCTATCCATGCGCGTTCAAATTCAGGACTGTCCTTTGGAATGTTATCGTCAGCAATGATTGCGTCTGTATTTTCGGGATCAAATTCGGGAAAACAAAGCAAAAAGTAGTCGCACTCGTCACAACAACATTCAAAGCCATGCTCTCCGTTGCCAAGACAAGCAGCAGGCTTTCCCGATGTTAGCTTTACGTTGGGAATATTTGTAATCTCTTTTTCAAAATACTTGCCCATATTTCCTCCGGCGGAATACAAAAAGTGCGCCAACCGAAGTCAGCGCACAAAAACGCAAACCCCGGTCGTCGCCAAACAAACCATATACAGATTGGGTATATTCTATACTCTTTCGTGTACGGAATTTGCATTTTATCAAATTCATCACAAAAGAGTATGTCCAAAAAAGGGTATCAGTATCCCAAAAAGAAAATACCCCATAAACTGTATATTTAGTTTGTTTGGCACTTTTATTATATCACACACCTTGAAAAAAATCAAGCGGATTAAAAAAATTTTTTGTTTGAAATGCGCTTTTGCCAAAACGCTTGCGGGAGCAATTGTTCGATAACCACCTTTTTAAGGTTCTCAAAAGGGGCTCGACAAATGTGGCAGCACCCAAAACTGCGGAGAAAACGATTTAAGGATAAAGCGTGATCATGTTGCTTCAATTTGTCCCCCTTGACAAATCCCCAAAATGTGGTATAATAGTGGGGAAGAAAGACGGCGAAAGGAGGAGAGGGAAGATGCTACCGAGGGTAACGTGTGATTTATGGGAATATCTTGAAGAGGCGCAAAAGACGGTGGTGCTGTACGGCATGGGGAACGGTGCGGATAAAATTCTTGCCGTGTGTGCCGAGCGGGGCATTGCCGTGCGCGGCGTGTTTGCCAGCGACGGGTTTGCGCGCGGAAATTTGTTTCACGGTATGCCCGTGCGCACGTGGGCAGAGACCAAGGAGGAATACGGAGCCGAGAACGTGATCGTTCTGCTTTCGTTTGGCTCCTCGCGCCCCGAGGTGCTGGAAAACGTCCTGCGCATCCGCGCCGAGGCAGAGCTTTACGCGCCCGACGTACCCGCTTTTGGCGATACGCTGTTTACGCGCGCGTTTTACGAGGCGCACCGAGCGGAGTTTGCCGCCGCGCGAGATCTGCTTTCGGACGAGGAATCGCGCCGCATTTATGACCACGTCCTCTCCTATAAATTGAGCGGCGACGTGGGGCATCTGCTGGCGGCAGAGAGCGACGAAGCCGAAATATGGCAAAGCATCGTCCGTCCCCGCGAGATCCGCGCCGCCGCCGACCTTGGTGCATACAACGGTGACACCGTTCGTCAGCTCCTTGCCATGGGGGAGGGAAGCGTCAAGACGGTTTACGCCATGGAGCCCGACGCGCGCAACTATAAAAAGCTGGAGGCTTACGCGCAAACCGAAACGCGCGCGCAGGTCGTTCCCGTCCATGCAGGCGCGTGGAACGAGGAGGCAGTGCTCTTTTTTGACAAGAGCGGAAACCGAAACGCCTCTTTTGAGCAAAACCGTTCGCAAACGCTTGCTGATCGGCCTGCCAAGCTGTGCGAGGTCAAAGCCTTGCCGCTCGATCTCGTCCTCGACGGCGCCGCGGTCGATTACGTCAAATATGACGTGGAAGGCTCGGAGCGCGAAGCACTTGACGGCTCCCAAAAAACGCTTGCCCAACACGCCCCCACGCTGTTGGTCTCCCTCTATCACCGCAGTGAGGATCTCTTTGCCCTCCCGCTCCACCTCCACGCTATCGCCCCGCATTATCGCACCTTTTACCTGCGCCGCCTGCGCGGTATCCCCGCTTGGGATATCAATTTGTATGTCAAAAAAAACTGATTAATGTGTTTTTGGAAGGAGTTTTTTGTCAGGACCTTTTGAAAAAGGTCCCGACACCCCCAAAACTTTTAACGCATTTACAGGTATAACTAAACGGGAGTGTTTAGCGTGATGTCCTTAACGGACAAATCACGCATCGAGATAAATCCCTTGCGGGATTTTCGATATGTTGCTATCGCAACTCGATATGCCTGCGGCTCGATATGTTTGCTTCGCAAACGAGGGATTTATCTCATATCGAATTGGAGCG
>JAZQYE010000047.1:0-1973 GCA_045633385.1 Eubacteriales bacterium
GGTCGATGCGCTCATTACCAATTTTCACTTGCCCGAGAGCACGTTGCTCATGCTCGTATCCGCTCTTTACGACAAGGAAAAGGTGATGGAAGCTTATCACACCGCCGTTGCTGAAAAATACAGATTTTTCAGCTTTGGAGACGCGATGTTGATTGTATAAATTGCCGTATACTTCGTTGTCGGGAGACTCAAATTCCTCGACATAGGTAACTATGCCGTCGGAATTTTCGCTCCCTTACGCCTTGTCTACGACAATTTCTACTAATCAACATTCAAAATTCCTCATATTGCGTACACATTGGAGACGCGATGTTGATTGTATAAATTGCAGTATACTTCGTTGTCGGGAGACTGCGTGTAAAATTTAATCATATTTAGGGAGAGCGTATGGAAACAAGGTTTGAAGCGGCATATGTGCGGGACAAAAAATTTGCAAAAGAATTTTTCTCCTATCTTTTCTATCGGCGTCCTGCGGGTGTCATCGTTACCGTTATTTGCATATTGACCATTATTAGTGGAATCATAAATGTTTTTGCTGAGCATGAGTATTTTGCTATCATCAGCATCGTGTTTGGAATCTACCTGCTCATTTTACGAACGATATGCGTAAAAAAGATTATCAAACTTTATCTTGAAAGGGATAAAGAAACCAATCACGGTAATTTTGTATCGGTGCAAAATGTTGTAACGGAAAACTCTATAGTTGTAAAATCTTCATCAAACAAAGCGGGTGTAGAATATGACATGTCTTGTATTAAGAAGGCATATCGCACAAAAAAATATATTTATCTCATAACCAAAGCCAAACTGGCGATTGTTTTTGACATAAATCATTTTTCAAAAGGTACCCCCGAGGAGCTGATTGAGTTTATACGTCAAAAGGGTATCAAAATCAAATAAATTGCAGGAGCAAAACAGACGATTCGATTGGTTATCAAACAAATCCTGAGCCAACGTTAAGGGGAAGCACAAAATGCAACGGCATTTGGCTTCCCCTTGGTATTTTTCAGGGGGGCTTTTTACGTTGCTCAAAGCATTTTATTTTGTTCAATGAACGAAAATTTACAAAAAACGTCTTGACAATTTTCGATTATAAAGTATAATATAATGGAGTTATTATGTAAAAAATATCAAAGGAATCGATCCATGAACAAAAAAACCCCGCTTCCGCCGCTTGAGGCGGAGGAGATACAAGCGTATATTGCACAAATGCGTGCCGAAAACGACGGCGTGTGCTTGGCGCAGGGCAAGCGTCGCGGGGCTTTTGTACAGACCTTTGGCTGTCAGCAAAACGAGGCGGACAGCGAAAAGCTGGCAGGACTTTGCGAGGCGATGGGGTACGATATCGTATCTGAGCCTGCGGCGGCAGAGCTGATCGTGGTCAACACCTGTGCCATTCGCGAGCACGCCGAAAAAAAGACGCTCTCCACCGTGGGGCAATACAAGCATCTCAAGGAGAAAAATCCCGCGCTCGTCATTGTCGTATGCGGCTGTATGATGGCGCAGGAGCACCGTCAAAACGATATCAAATTCCGCTATCCTTACGTCGATTTTGTGTTTGGTCCCTCCTCTTTGCACCGTTTGCCGCAGCTGCTGGTGCAAAAGCTGGCAACGGGCAAGCGCATCTACTGTCCCGAGGAGGCAGAATACACCGTGACCGAGGGGCTTCCCGTTCGCCGCGAAAGCACCTATCGCGCGTGGGTATCGGTCATGTACGGTTGTAATAATTTTTGCTCTTATTGCATCGTGCCTTACGTGCGCGGTCGGGAGCGCAGTCGCAAAAAAGAGTGCATCGTTGCGGAGGTACGTGAGCTCGTCCAAAACGGCTACAAGGATATCACCCTGCTGGGTCAAAACGTCAATTCCTACGGTAAGGACGGCGCGCACGATTACGATTTTGCAGATCTGCTTGCAGAGCTGGATGCCATCGATGGCGATTTCGTGCTCCGCTTTATGACCAGCCACCCCAAGGA
>JAZQYE010000048.1:0-6995 GCA_045633385.1 Eubacteriales bacterium
CAAGGGGCTGTTGCACTTTGCCGCAGGAGATATGCGTCAGCAGATCTATATGCACAAGGATATCCGCATTTTAGAGGATTGCTACAACGCCGCCCCCGAATCCATGCGCGCGGCGATCGACGTGCTGGGGGCGCAAGCCAAGCTGACGCAGGGTAGAAGCGTTGCCGTTTTGTCGGATATGCTGGAGCTTGGCACCGAGAGCGATGCGTTGCACCAACAAACGGGAGCGTATCTTGCGCACGCGGGCATCGATCTTTTGGTCGCACTCGGACGAGGAGGCGCCCAAATCGCATACGGTGCGATACAAGCCGGCATGAGAGCCGACCGAATCTTACAATTTGCAGATCCCACCGATCGTGACACCATTGCATCGGAGCTTGCCAAGGTAACGCACGCGGGCGATACGGTGCTCTTTAAAGCAAGCCGCGGTATGCGAATGGAGCTCTTGATTCGGGAATTTTTAACGCGTTATTGCTGAAATTTTGTTGACCGAGGAAAGGAAGGATTGACATGAGAGAACAAAGCACCCTTTTTGCCATCGTAGCCGTTGGCGTATTTTTGCTCACGGCGTTGGCAGAACGCATCCTGATACCGATCCTGCGGTCGCACAAGCTGGGACAAAAGATCTTGGATATCGGCCCCCGTTGGCACAAATCCAAGGAGGGAACTCCCATTATGGGCGGCATCGGCTTCATTTTGGCGGCGTTGCTGGTCATGGCAGGTGTGTTTATCTACCTTGCAACCCGTTCGATTGCTTCCGAATACATTCCGCTTGCGCTGACGCTGGCGCTTGCCGTCGGACACGGCGGCATCGGATTTGTAGATGATTACTGCAAGCTGGTCAAAAAGCAAAACGAGGGCTTGACGCGCCTGCAAAAGCTGTTTTTGCAATTTGTCATCACGGCGGCGTATATCTGCGTGATGGTCTATACGGGCAATATGCCCGAGAGCCTTCCCGTTCCGTTTACCGATCTTGCCATTGGCGGCGTTGTTTGGTACGTGCTTGCCGCGGTGCTGATCACGGGCGTGATCAACGGTACCAACTTTACCGACGGCATCGACGGTCTTGCCTCTACCGTTTCCTGCGTCATCGGCGTATTTCTTTCCGTCGTTGCGTTTTTGTGGGCTGACGTACAGCTTTCGTTGGTCGGTGGAGTTCTCATCGGCGCAACGCTCGGCTTTCTTCTGTATAATTTTCACCCTGCAAGAGTGTTTATGGGGGATACAGGCTCGCTCTTTCTCGGTGCGCTGATCGTAGGCGCAACCTTTCAAGCCAAAATTCCCATGGCAGGACTTCTCGTATGCGGCGTGTTCATCATCGAACTGCTTTCCAGCGCGTTGCAGATCGTTTACTTTAAGCTGACAAAGGGAAAGCGCCTGTTCAAAATGGCACCCATTCATCACCATTTCGAGCAATGCGGTTGGAGCGAAAACACCGTTGTTTTCGTGTTCTCGCTGGCAGAGCTGATCTTCTGTATGTTGGCGTATCTTACGCTGTAAGACCCGGGTAAAAGCATTGGAAAGGAGAGTCCCATGAATCAAGAATCAAGCAGGGCGCGGCTCTCTCTTTTCAAGAGCCGTACCAACCAAGACGAGCGCGAGCAGAGCGTACCCGCACCCGACGGTGCACCCGTAAAGGGGAGTGTGGACGTTCCGTTCATGATGATCACAACGGCGCTCGTGCTTTTTGGCTGTATCATGATATACAGCGCGTCCTTCGTCTTTGCCGAAAAGCATCACGACGAATCCACCTATTTTATTACGCGACACCTTGTTTTTTTGCTGATGTCGGTCGCATTTACAGGCGTTGTGGTCTATTTTTGCACCCCGCGCTTCTGGCGTGATTTCAGCTACGTGTTTTACGGTGTTTCGGTCGTGTTGCTCCTCTTGGTCCTCACACCGCTTGGAACAGATCTGAACAGCGGCGCACGTCGATGGATCGATCTGCGCGTGCTGACCATTCAACCCTCGGAGCTTGCAAAGCTCGCACTCGTGCTTACCTTGGCGCGTTTTCTTTCCACGCACGAAAAAAAGGTCATGTCACCGCACCGCTTTGGGGGAGACTTCAAATACGGCGTGCTCTATCCCGGTATGATGATCGCTTGCGTGGGCGGCTTGATCGCACTCGAAAAGCATATTTCCGCGCTTGCCATTATCGGTATGCTTGGCATCAGCCTGATGTTTTTGGGCGGAACGCGCATCAAATGGATCGCATCCATCGCAGGAGTCATCGCATTGGCGGCGTGCTTGCTGATCTTAATGTTCCCATACGCCTTTGCGCGCGTGGATACCTGGCTCAACATTGAGGAGGCAGACCCCTTGGGCTCGGCGTGGCAGACCCTGCAAGGCTTGATGGCGATCGGCTCGGGCGGCTTGTTTGGAAAAGGACTTGGCAACAGCCAACAAAAATACGGCTTTGTTTCACAGCCGCAAAACGACTTTATCTTTACCATCGTATGCGAGGAGCTCGGCTTTATCGGGGCGCTGTTGGTCATTGGACTCTTTGCCGCCTTTGTATGGCGCGGCTTTTACATCGCGCGTCACGCGCCCGACCGTTGCAGTGCGCTCATGGTGTACGGCTTGACCTTTAAGGTCGCCCTGCAAGTCATTCTCAATATCGCCGTCGTTACCAACTCCATGCCCAACACGGGTATTTCGTTGCCGTTTTTCAGCTACGGCGGAACCTCGCTCATGTTGCAGATCTTTGAGGTCGGTATTATTCTTTCCATCTCTCGCTATGCTTCACACAAAAAGATCTGATACCATTACAGAAAAGGAGACAAAAAATGAAAAAGATCAAAACACAACGCTTTTTTAAGGCTTTATACGCATCTCTCGGTGCATCTGCCGCATTTCTTTTGTGGATGCTCGTGTTTGGAAAAAACCTTGCCGTACATCATTTTGACGGCGTGACCGCAGGCGTTTTTTCGGTGCTTGCCATTGCCGCCGTCAGCTTTTTGGCGTTTTGCTTTTTCCCGTATTTTCAAGGGGATAAGCGTTGGTTCTCCATTCCGTCTCTTTTGACCGTTACCTTCTTTATCGGCGCCGCCATGCTCTGGCAGGTTCCCATGGGAGGCATTTGATATGCGCGTGCTGTTAACGGGAGGTGGAACGGCAGGGCACATCAATCCCGCTCTTGCCATTGCAGAGACCGTTCGCATCAACGATCCGAGTGCCGAGATCATTTTTGTCGGTGTCAAGGACGGAAAAGAGAACGACCTCGTTCCGCGAGAGGGGTATCGCTTGTACCACGTCAAATCCAAAGGGATCATGCGCTCCCTCGCGCCGTCCAATATCAAGGCGATCTTTCTGGCAGCTTGCTCACCGTTTCTGCGTTCCACCACGTCTATCTTGGACGAATTCAAGCCCGATATCGTCATTGGAACGGGTGGCTTTGTTTGCTGGCCCATTATGGCGGCGGCAGCAAGACGCAAAATTCCAACGGCGGTGCACGAGTCCAACGCATTGCCCGGGCTTGCGGTCAAGCTGTTGCAAAAAAGGATCGATCGCGTATGGGTCAACTTTGAACAGACCGAAAAGCTACTCGACACCCCAAAGCCGATCGTTCGTGTCGGCAACCCCATGCGGCAAAAATTTGAAGCGAGCTCGTACGAGTCGGCAAGACGGGAGCTTGGCATTTTGCCCGGACAAACGCTGATCCTCTCCTTTGGCGGCAGTCTCGGCGCAGAGGCGATCAATCGCGCGGTTGTAGATTGGATGCAGACGAACGCTTGCAAAGATCCCGCCCTGATCCACGTACACGCCAGCGGCAAGCGCGACTTTGAGGCGACCCAAAAACGCTTTGAGGAAGCGGGGCTGAAGGGCTCGAAAAACTGCATTCTGCAAGATTATATCTACGATATGCCCACCTATATGGCGGCGGCAGACGTCGTGATCTCACGCGCAGGTGCTATGACGCTCTCGGAGCTTGCTTTGATGAAAAAGGCTTGTATTCTCATTCCGTCGCCAAACGTCGCGGACGATCATCAGTACAAAAACGCAAAGACCTTGGCAGATGCCAACGCCGCGATTCTCGTCAGAGAATCGGAGCTTGCAAAGGGAAGTCTTGCACAAGAGCTGACCGCGCTGATCGCGGACAGACAAAAGCGGTGTGCGCTTGCGCAAAATATAACGGCTTTTGCAGACCCCAACGCCAACGCACGGATCTGGAATCAAATTTTGGAAATGCTTCATCGAAAATAAACAACAGAAAGGAAGTTCAAAATCATGAACACCGAAAAACAATCTGCCTCTGCTACCAAAGCGCAAGGAGGCAATATGCTCTCTCCCAACCGTCAACCCAACAATCGCAAACAGCCCAACGAGGCGTTGTTGCGCGTGCTTCGTCGCATTATGCTCGTTGCGGGCGGCATTATTTTGGTGCTGGGATTGTTGCTGATCATTCTGCCCACCTTGCAGGTCAAGAGCGTTGTGGTAGAGGGAAACAGCTATTGCACCTCGGAGCAGATCATTGCCGCTTCGCAGATCGAAATTGGCGACGAGCTGTTGGAGGTTGACCTGCAAAACGCGTTGGATCGTATTTTTGCAGAGTGCCCGAACGTAGAGACCTGCTCGGTTAGCATATCCTTTCCGTTCACGGTCAAGATCAAGGTAACCGAAAAAAGCGGTGTGATGTACACCGCTTTTAACGATCAGTATATCTCCTTTGATCGCTCATTTCGTGTGCTGGAGATGAAAGACAACGGGGAAACGGCGTTTTCCCCGTTTCTTTACGTCAAGCTGCCTGCAATTTCAGGCATTTTGGTAGGGAGCGAGATCGTGTTTGCCGAGGCAGAGGCAGACCGCACCTACGTGGGGGCGCTGTTGGAGGTGCTGGAGGGGAAGGACCTGATGGAGCGAGTCACCTACGTCGATTTTTCGGAACGCTTTTCGCTGTCGTTTATTCTGGATGCGCACACGCGCGTGGAGCTTGGTAAATTGAGCGACGCAGAGATCAAGCTGAATTTGGCAAGCGAGATCCTCTCACAAAAAAACAACCCCAACGCGTACGCGGTGGTGGACGTTTCAAACGTGGAAAAACCGACCTACCAAACCGTTGCGGCAGAGGTCTTGTTTGACTGAAAGAGCAGAAAAACGGATTTTGAAGGAAAAAATATCCAATTTTGAAAAATAAATGTGAATTTCTGAAAAAAATTTTTAAAAACATCTTGCAAAAATGCAAAAAACATAGTATTATATTATATAGAGTGCTGTATTATGCTCCCGTTTGGGCGGCATGACACAAAATTAAAATGATTTGTAAAGTTCGGGAGGAAGAAACCATGACATTTGAACATGATGATAGCCGGGAATGTGGCGTAAATATTAAGGTTATCGGCGTAGGTGGCGGCGGAAACAATGCCGTTAACCGCATGATCGTAACCAACATCCGCGGTGTGGAGTTTGTCTCCGTTAACACCGACCGTCAGGCTCTGCGTAAGTCTGAGGCACCCAACCAGCTCGTAATCGGTGAAAAGATCACCAGAGGCTTTGGCGCAGGTGCAAATCCTCAAATCGGTGCTCGCGCCGCTGAGGAATCCATCGACGATATCCGTGCTATTCTTGAGGGCACCGATATGGTATTTATTACCGCAGGTATGGGCGGCGGAACCGGTACGGGTGCTGCTCCCGTCGTTGCGCGCGCCGCAAGAGAAATGGATATTCTTACCGTAGGTATCGTAACCAAGCCCTTTGCTTTTGAGGGCAGAAAGAGATTGGAGCAGGCAGAGGCAGGTATTGCCGAGCTTGCACAGTACGTTGACTCCTTGATCGTTATCCCGAACGAAAGACTCAAGCAGGTTTCCAGCAACAAGCTCACCCTTTCCAACGCGTTTGGAATTGCCGATGACGTTCTCCGTCGCGGTGTACAGAGCATTTCCGGCTTGATCAATATTCCCGGCTTTATCAACCTCGACTTTGCCGACGTTACCAGCGTTATGGCAAACGCAGGATATGCACACATGGGCGTTGGCTCTGCTACCGGTAAGGATAAGGCAGAGGAAGCGGCAAGAGAGGCGATCTCCAGCCCGTTGCTCGAAACCTCTATCAAGGGTGCAAAGGGTATCTTGATCAGCATCTCCGTTTCTCCCGAGGTTGGCTTGGAGGAGGTCGATCTCGCATCCACCCTCATTTCTCAGGAGGCAAATCCCGATGCAAACATCATCTGGGGTGTTGCGTTCGATAACGAGCTCGAGGACGAGATGAGAATCACCATCGTTGCAACCGGCTTTGAAAAAAAGCCCGAGGATGAAAAGCGTGACGAGATCAAGACCAAGCCCGCTGGCGAAGGTGTAAAGCGCGTTGCTCCCGGAGCAGAGAAGACCACTACCGAAAAGTCCACAGTCACCGTGAAAAAGGTCGTAAAGCCCGCTCCCAAGCCGGCACAGGACGATGATGACGATTTCAGCGACATTTTCGGTATGCTGAAAAAGAAGTAATTTCGGTCATCTACCAAACAATATAAAATGAATCAATCACGCCCACCCGCAAAAATGCAGGTGGCCGTGATCTTTTTTGATTTTTCCTTTTTCCTCAAATCTTCCTTGACTTTTTGGGGAGAATATGATACAATGAAGGGGAAGTATTTTGACCCTCGGTTTGGCAAATGGAATTGTGGGTTTTTGAGAAAGGAGCGTGTGTTATGAGCCATATTTTTGACCGTTATCCGCCGTTTGTGCAAGAATTTATCTATTCCCGCGGATGGGAGTCTTTGCGCGAGGTGCAGGTAGCGGCGGCAGAGGTGCTGTTCAATACCGACCACAATTTGCTCCTGACTTCGTCCACCGCCAGCGGCAAGACCGAGGCGGCGTTCTTTCCCATTCTTTCGGAGCTTTGCGAACATCCGTCACGTAGCGTGGGCGTGCTGTATATCGCACCCCTGAAAAGCCTGATCAACGACCAATTCTGGCGCATTGAGGAGCTGTTGACCGAAAGCGGCATTCCCGTAACGCATTGGCACGGGGACGTGGCACAATCGCATAAAAAGAAGCTGCTGG
>JAZQYE010000049.1:0-20961 GCA_045633385.1 Eubacteriales bacterium
GCGAAGCTTCGCGCGAGCAGAAATTGGGTTATAATGCCATCAAAGATTTAAAATCCTCTTTTTCCCTGATAGGATCAAAGCAACGGTTGTTATTCAAACAGCGAATGAAATCATCAACATCGGTTATATCTGAATCTGTAACGGGATGCTCTTCTTCGATAAGTGAAAATAGCGGAGCTGTGAACTTTATTGTCTTTTGGTGATTTATTTTTGTCATTTCTTCCGCATGGTGCCTTGCTTTTTTCAGTTCTTCTAATACAAAGTCATATTGTTGTGTTTTGCAGAAGCAAAAGGCTTTGCTAATAGAATTGTATTGCAAAGTATTGTGATAATACTGAAAATTACCGTCCGGAAACATAATATCCAGTATTTTTTCAACGGCATCATACACTTCTATTGAGTCTTGACCGAATTTTAGTTGGAAGAGAAAGCTATTTAACTTTGTATTTGTAAGGTGTTGACAATGCTTTTTCCTTTCTTCACCCTCCAAGCACCAACAAAGCAGTTCATCCCTTTTCTCCTCATCCTCTTCTAACATAGCATATTGCTTGGCTTCGTCCTTTTTTTGATTACAGCTAAGTGCAAGAACAATTCCGAACAATGCTTTGGAATATAATTTTGAATCCTTGGTGTTATCCAAAACCAATTTATAATGTTTTGCTGAACTTTCAAGCAAACGAGTATATTCACTATTATCCGAGGTCGGTATAGCAACATAATATTCTGCCGATGCCAACCATTCCACGTATTCCATATTTCCCGGATATTCAGCAACCGCACGCAGGGCGATTTGATAATTCTTTTCTTTGTCGTCGTGTTCCCAATATTTGTGGAATGCTTCGTCAAATTCCGCTTTTCTCAAATCCTTTTGGTAGGTTTCCATTCCAAGCAGATAATCGGTGGTTACATTAAATAAATTGGCAAGCGGCGGCAATAAAGAAATGTCTGGCATAGCAACATCTGTTTCCCAACGGCTGACCGCCTGCGGAGAAATAGAAAGAAGTTCTGCAAGATTTTCTTGTGTCATATTTGCTTCTCGGCGAAGGGATTTTATCGTTTGTCCAAATGTCATATAAACTATTCTCCTAATTTGATTACTCGACCGGTCTGTGACTATATTATACCAAGTTTTTGATCATTTGTCCACCTCTCGATAATTGAGAAGTGGTAAACCGAAAATTGAGTTTGATATAAAAGTTTGGCGCACCTGCTTTATCGCAGGTGCGCCAACTACTCCCTTTCCTTTTTTATCTACAACGCGATAAAAGCTCTTGGAGGTAAAAGATCTCCTCAAAATCAAGTTGCTACGCCTGCGAATTGGTTTTTGTAAAGGGTGGCGTATTCGCCGCCAAGTCGCAAGAGTGTTTCGTGGTCACCTGCTTCGGCAACGCGACCGCCCTTAATGACGACGATAACGTCGGCATCGCGAATGGTTGACAGACGGTGTGCAATGATCAGCGAGGTGCGGTTCTTCATCAGCGCGACCATTGCCTGCTGAATGTGCATTTCGGTACGCGTATCGACGTTGGAGGTCGCTTCGTCCAAGATCAGGATCTTGGGATCAGCTAGCACCGCGCGCGCAATGGCGAGAAGCTGTCTCTGTCCCTGCGAAAGGTTGGAGCCTGCCTCTGCCAGCATGGTCTCGTAGCCATCGGGCAAGCGGTCGATAAAGTGATCGGCTCTTGCCACGTGGGCGGCGTTCTTCATTTTTTCATCAGAGGCGTCCGCTCTGCCGTACTTGATGTTGTTGGCAATGGTGTCCTTAAAGAGTACCGTGTCCTGCAATACGATGGCGATCATGCGGCGCAGTTCCTCTTTGGGAATATCACGGATATCCACACCGTCCACCGTAATGCTTCCGCCGTCCACCTCGTAAAAGCGTGTGAGCAAATTGACTACGGTGGTCTTTCCTGAACCGGTCGCGCCTACGATAGCGATCTTTTGCCCCGGCTTGACCGAAAGGTTCAAGCCCTTGAGCACGGGCTCGCCCGGAAGATAACCGAAATCAACGTTGCAAAACTCGATCTCTCCGCGTACCTCGCGGTCGGTCAGCGTCTGCTTGCCCTCGTCGATCTCGTCTGCCTGATCCATGATCTCAAAAATGCGCTCTGCACCCGCAAGCGCGGTGAGAATACCGGAGTACTGATTGGCGATCTGATTGATGGGGTGCGTGAATTTTTTGGAATATTGCAGCATTGCCTGCACGCTACCAACGGTAACAAGCTGACCCGTAACGTGGTTGACCACACCGTTGATGACCATCCAACCGCCCGTTGCGGCGATGAGCACGTACTGCAAATTGCCGACAAAGTTCATAATAGGCCCCATGATCGAACCCCACACGCGCGCACGAATGGCACAAGTGCGCAGATCTGCAGAGACAACACCAAACTTTTCGACTGCCTCACCCTCTTTGCCGTACGCAACCACGGTCTTGTACGAGGTCACGGTCTCCTCTACCTGCCCGTTGAGCTGTCCGAGCAGCTTTTGACGGCGCACGAAATGCTTGCGCATGAACTTGGCAAGCCCTGACGAGATGCCGATGGAGAGCGGAATGGTGACGATGGCGATCAGCGTCATTTGCCAGCTGTAGTACACCATCATAACAAGTGCACCGATGAGCATGATCACGCAGGAAAAGAGCGTGGTGACCGACTGCGAAACTGCATTGGAGACGTTTTCGACGTCGTTTGTCATGCGCGACATGATGTCACCGTGGCGGTGACGGTCGGTGTAACTGATGGGTAATCGCGAGATCTTTTGAAAGAGATCGCTGCGCATGCTTCTGACCGTTTGCTGTGCCAAACGCGCCGAAAGAATACCTTGGAAATAGGAGAGCGCGGAGCTGCACAAAAAGATGATGCCCATCAAGGTCAGATACAGCCGCAGAGCCTGCATATTGACGGTCAGCTTACCAGTATCAAGATCGACCGAAAAGGCGTCGATCGCCTTTGCCTGAAAGAACGGGCCAAGCAGGTCTGCCGCCGTAACGGCAAGCATAATGGCAAGCAATATCAAGAGCACCGTACGGCTCTTGCCGATGTAATGTAACAAGCGCGCAAGCGTGCGCTTGGTGTTTTTTGGCTTTTCGGCATTCATACGTGCCGCCATGGGTCCGCCGGGACCGGGGCCACCTCTGCCGCCGGGGCCTCCAAAACGTACGATGGGGGGATTGTTCGCTTCGCTCGGCGCTTTGTTTTCCTGTCGGTTCATACGGCGTCACCTCCCATGTCGGTTTGCTTCATTTGAGAACGGTAAATGTCGCGGTAGGTCTCGCTGATGCGCATCAGCTCCTCGTGCGGTGCGCAATCGGTGATGGTTCCGTTTTCAATGACCGCGATACGGTCGGCATTCTTTACGCTTGCAATGCGCTGTGCGATCATAATGACCGTGGTATCGGCAAGATACTCACGCAAAGCAGCCTGCAGCTTTGCCTCGGTTGCAAGATCGAGCGCAGAGGTCGCGTCGTCGAGTATGAGGATCTCGGGACGGCGCGTCAGCGCGCGGGCAATGGAGAGGCGTTGCTTTTGTCCACCCGAAAGAGACGCACCCTTTTCGGCAACAAAGGTATCGTACCCCTGCGCAAAGCCTGTAATAAAGGAGTCTGCCTGCGCAACGGTAGCCGCCGCGCGGATCTGCTCCATGTCGGCATTTTCGTCACCCCAACGAATGTTGTTGGCAACGGTGTCGGAAAACAGCTCGCTCTTTTGCAATACAAATCCCATTTTTTTGCGCAGAGCCGTCAGGTCGTATTCTTCAATGGGAACACCGTCGATCTCCACCTTCCCCTCGGTGGCATCGTAAAAGCGCGGGATCAAGCCCACGAGCGAGCTCTTTCCGCAGCCCGTAGCACCAATGATCGCCAAGGTCTCGCCGCGGTGCACCTGCAGATTGACGTTTTGCAAAATGGGTTCTCCCACCGTACCGGGGTAACGGAAGGAGACGTTTTGGAAGGAGATCGCCACTGGAGCATCCTCTCCCACGCGCGTACCGCTGACGATCACGGGCTCGGTGTCCATGACCTCACGCACACGCTTGGCAGATGCCATGGCACGCGAGATGGATTGGAACATATTGGTCGCCATCATCAAGGAGTGCACCACCTGCGTAACGTAGGTCACGCCTGCCATGACCGTACCCGTGCTCATACCGCCAATGCCGCTTTGCAGATCGATGGCTCCGATGTAGATCAGCGCAATGACCGCGCCGTTTTGTACGATGTTGAGCATGGGAGTCACGATCGCCATCAGCTTCAGTACGCGGTAATTGACCGAGCAAAGCTCGTCGTTTGCCACGCCAAAGCGCTCGTTTTCGTGATCCTCGCTGACGTATGCCTTGACCACGCGTGCACCGCTGACGTTCTCCTGCACCACCGAGTTGACGTTATCCAGCTTTTTTTGAATGACCGAGTACATGGGAACGGCACGGCGAAGCACCAAAAAGATGGTGAGTGCCAGCACGGGAAGTGCCAGGAGCAATACCGTACCAAAGTTGACGTTGAGCAACAGCAGCATGACCGTTCCGCCCACGAAGAACATGGGAGCGCGAACAAAGTGACGGGTGATCATTTCGACAAACTCGACCACCATGGAGATATCGTTGGTCATACGCGTGACCAGCGAGCCCGTGGTAAAGCGGTCGGTCTGCTCGATGGAAAGTGACATCACGCGGCGATATGCGTCGCGGCGCAGGTCGTGTCCAAAGCTTTGTGCCGCACGTGCCGACGTATAGGCGCAAAACGTGCCGAAAAAGCCACCGACGAGCGTGATGACGAGCATCATACCGCCAAAGGTAACGATGATCTGAAATTGCGTAAACGCATCGCCGCAGATCGTTTGCATGACCCAAAGGGCAAAGCCGCCGTCGGCGTAAATGGTTTGCAAGCCGTTTTCCAAAATACCGTAGTCAACGATATAAGACATTAAAAACGGCAGGCACAGGTCGGCTACGACCTCGCACATCATCATAATGGGAGAGATGATGGCAAGAAACAGGTAGGGCTTGATGTATGAGAGCAAGCTTTTTTTCATGTTTTTTCCTCTCGTGTCGTTTTGTGTAAATTCGTTTTTTGGTTTCTTTAACCGTTGGCGCGTATGCTTTTTGCTTCGTCGGGCAAGATAATGTCACACGCAAAACAGAAGCTTTCGGCGCACCGATCAAACACTTGTAAAAGCATGGCGCAAAAAACGCATGATATCCTTTTTATTATATCTTTTTTGCAAAAAACTTTCTACTTGATATTGTAAACGAAAATCGTTTTGTTTGTAAACGATCAGCCAAACAATGGCTTGGTATGGTTATCATTGTTACACATGAAAACGCCGCGCGCCGCACACATTAGTATCAGCAATCAGGCACAGGATTTTGATGAGAGCCTTGCAGAGTGCAATGCTCTTTTTCAGCCCACGTTGCTTGTCTTTTGCAAAAAACGGTGCACGGAGAACGATCTTCTCCGTGCCGCAGTTCAGAAAGGTACGAATCATGAAAAATAAAATTTGGAAGCTCCTGTGCTGCTTTTTGCTGATGCTTGCCACCGTCCTTTCCACGGCGCCGCAGGCCGAGGCAAAAACTCTTTCAAAGGAGTCTGTTTTTGCCATGAGCCATTCCGTCAATCAAAGCGCGCATTCCGCCGCCGATCCCCTGCCCTGCTCCTCACTTCTTGCAGAGTACGCAGACACCGCCCCGGGCGCACTCTCGCCGCAGGACGCAGAGCAGCTCTTGCTCTATCCCGGAGGCATGCCGTTCGGCGTAAAATTTTATACCGAAGGCGTGATGATCGTCGGCTTTTGCGACGTGGAGACCGCACACGGAAAGGTCAATCCCGCCACCGATGCGGGACTGCACGTAAAGGATATGATCCTGCGTGTCAACGGTGAGGCTCTGACGAGTGCATCAGACCTGACCGACCGCATTGAGTCGTCGGACGGCAAACCCTTGACGCTATCCTGCAAGCGCGGCAACCGCACGTTTGAAGCCACCCTCACCCCAAGCTTTTGCCCTGCCGAGTCGCGCTACAAGACCGGCATTTGGGTGCGAGACAGCGGCGCAGGTATTGGAACGGTCACCTTTATCTTTCCCGATACGGGCGCATTTGCAGGGCTTGGGCACGGCATTTGCGATGCCGACACGGGGGCTTTGGTAGCAATGAAGCGCGGTACGGTCTCAAACGTCACCATCTCCTCGGTGGTCAAGGGCGCGTCGGGCGCACCGGGAGAGCTGAAGGGCTATTTTAACGCGGGCAAAGCGGGGGCGCTGCTCGGCAACTCTGCTTGCGGCGTGTGGGGAATGTTCTCCGACGTCCCCGCCTGCACAAGCGAGCCATTGCCCGTGGGACTACGCGAGGACGTACGCGAGGGAGATGCGTATATCCTATGCACCTTGGATAACAACAAGACCTGCAAATACGACGTCAAAATTTCCAATATCAATCAAGACGCCAAGGGCTCCAAGTGCTTTACCGTGACCGTGACCGACCCCGATCTGCTCGCCGTCACGGGCGGCATCGTGCAGGGAATGTCGGGCAGCCCCATCATCCAAAACGGCAAGCTGGTGGGAGCTGTGACACACGTCCTCATCAACGATCCCACCACGGGGTACGGCATCTTTTTGGAGAATATGCTTGCCAATATCCCAACACCACTGACGGCAAGGGCATCGTAAAGGCAAAATTGAATAAAAAGGTTGTCCTTATTATAACACGCTCCTATCAGGTGTTATTTTAAGGACAACAACTGTTTTTTAGGAAAAATGTTGTCCTCATTATAACACACTCCCCTTTCTTGAATAATTCCAGCATATTAAATTTTTTATCTGCGATATTGACTTTTTAAAATTATAATGTTATAATAGTTTTAGAAAATAAAATTATTGGGAGGTTAAAAGTTAAAATATGAAAAAAACAATCACTTGGCTGTTAATAGCGTCTTTTCTTCTGACATTTCTGTCTGCTTGCAACACCCAACAGTCCGAAGAAAGCAAAGACGATACAACATCCACTTCCGAACAAACGAAAAATAATCCTTCCAATGATATTTCAAACGAAGAAAAATACAAGCCCGTATTGGATATATACAAAGACGTTATTATAAATTTGGACGAGAAGATGAATTCCAAGGATAGTCCTTATTCCGAGGGAACAAAAGAATACAAATGGGAGTCTGCTATTATAGTGGCTGTTACAACTCTTCGTCTTTCAACGAGCGTGCCCGGTTACGCGTTCTGCGATTTGAACGAAAATGGAAGTGACGAAATGCTTTTGCTTCTTGATGACTATACCGTTTTAGCGATCTTTTCCTTTGCGAATGACCAACCTATCCTGCTCGACAAGTATTGGAATCGAAAAAAGTGTGCGATAAATGAGGACGGAACCATACACGTACGCGGTAGCGGAGGTGCGGATACTTCTCATTACTCAATATTTAAAATATCCGATAACGATAAGGAGCTTGTCCTATCAGAAGAATACGGAACGGACGGTCATGATCCCGACACCCTCCATCCCTATTACTATAAAATTTCAGACGGTACTAAAACATCAATTACCGTTCTGGAATATGCCGCAGCACTCAGTCAAGATATCTATTCATTTGGCGAAAATTTAGCTGAACAAACAAAAGCAAATGCAGATATTGAATTTGTTCCGCTTGAACTTGTTTACAAAACAGTTTTTGAAAAGATACTGAATTATGAAATAAAAATCAATTCTGAGGACAAATATCTTTGGGAGTTCCTTCAATACTTCGGCAGTAGTTCCATGGGAGATCCTAACATTATCGAAATATGTTATCTGGATATGGACGGAGATGGAACTGCAGAATTGCTTATGAGAAGTAATTGCAACGACTATCGCATTCTCAGATATCACAGTGGCGCCGTCTATTTATACAGAATGGACTATAAATCAATAGATCGCGTCTATGAGGACGGAAGCTATGATTGGCACTCTCCGACTTATTTAGAGGACGATTCTGTTTATTATGGAACCAGCAAGGTTAAGCTGTTTACGGAGGAAAGCCCCCAATATAGTGCTCTCTATAAAATCTATGACGGAGAAAACGAAAGCTATTTTACGATCAACGGAAAACTTGCTTCGAAGAGCGAATTGGACTCCCTTGTTGAGAGCAGAAAGGACATCAAAGAGGTCACTTGGACAACCTACACGCTTGATCCTAACAAAATTCCAGCCAAAGGATAATATAAAGAAACGACATGAATAACATTACCGCCGAGAGTGACCGCTTGGTTGCTCTCGGCACTTTTTGTGAATTTTTCGTAAAAAAGTGTTGTCCTCTATTGACCACACCCCTGTCTGGCTCTCCCATCATCCAGAACGGAAAGCTCGTCGGAGCGATCACCCACGTTCTCATCAACGACCCCACCACGGGGTATGGCATCTTTTTGGAAAATATGCTGGTCAATATGCCGATGATGGCGAGGTAAGAAAAGAACAAGGCAATATCGAACCGAAATAAGCACGGTTTGATATTGCCTTTTAAAGTTCTAAAGCATCAAGCTGTCTTGCCGATATTCTTTGGGTGATATGTTTTCGTGTTGATGAAAGCAACGCGAAAAATAATATGCAGAGGAGAATCCACATTCGTATGCAATTTGCTTAATGCTCTTTTTCGTGCAAACCAGCTCTCTCTTGGCGCGGGTTAAACGAAGATAGGTGATATACTCGTTCGTGGTAATACCCGTACTCTTCAAAATATTTCGACGCAATTGAGATTCGGAAATGTAAAATTTTTCACAAAGACTCAAAACGGAAATGGTGGGATCTGTATAATGATTAAAAATATAAGTCATTATCTCGTTGTTTTCTTGATCGCTGAAAATTCTTTCGCTATCCTCGTTCATGACGGCTAACGCCGAATATAAGAATGCTTTGACTTGAATAACGGCATCCTTTTTTTGCTGCTCCCACACCGAAATAATATTGGAGAAATCGCGGTAAAGCGAATCAATGCTTTTGGGCTTTACGATACAAGGGGCACCAAAGCAACTGATCTCATCTTCCAAAAGTGTTTGAAAATCCAAAACGCAATACGCTACTCTTTGAGTTCGAGCCACACCGTGATACGGTACGTTGGACGGAAAAAGCATAACCGAACCCTTTGTTGCAACAATGGTTTGGTTGGGGAAATAATACTCGATCTCTCCGTGGGTAAACAACACCAATCCATGTTTTTTTCGTTCTCTTGGCTCAATTCTTTTCCACGTCATTGTATCGTTTTGGTACACATTCACGATTTTAGACACGCACAAATCTTGTAACATAAAACGCCCTCCTCACAGCTTACTCGCCTATATTATATCACATGTGAGTCGGCATGTCAATGACGGATTTGTGCATCTTTGTGCAAGAAATGTGCATTTACAAATCACTTTTTCTGTTATATAATTGGAATAAAAAACAACCTAACTTGGAGTGAGTGGTATGAACACATCTTTTTATGCAAATCGCAAGTTGATCGAAAATGAATTTGAAAATGCCAAATTCGATGAAAGAACCGGAACGGCTCCCGCTATTTTATACGAATCTCTCAAAGAAATTAGCAAAGCCCCTACAAACGAGCCCCGCACGATTGTGCACGCAAAACTTTTTTCTTATCTTTTGGATCACGTACAACTGCAGATCAATGAAAATACGCCTTTTTCCGTAAAATTGAATTTTGGCATAGATTACACCGATTTTGCAACAAACTGCATTTTGCAAAATGCAATTTCCCACGCGCACAGCGAAGTAATACAGGAAAAGCTCCCCGTTGAATATGCTCAATTTTCCAAATTCGCATCGGTAGGATTAGATTGGATGGCGGTCGATTTTCATCATACTATTCCAAACTGGCCGTATCTGCTTGAAAACGGATTTGCAGGAATCCTGAAAAATGCCCAAGAATCAAAGCAACGACTTTTGAACAGCGAATACGATCAAAGTAAGCAAATCGCTTTTATAGAATCGGTCATTCTGTGCTATGAAGCGATCATCCGGCTTCTTGGCAGAATATACGAGTATTCTCTCGGTTTTAACGTACCCAAATTTTCAACGTGTATTCAACATCTGATGACTAGTGCCCCCAAAACGCTTTACGAAGTCATGATGTTTTCGGTTCTTTACGTATATCTCGAAGAAACGGGACTTGAACGCGCCCGCTCCCTCGGTCCGATTGACAGACTGTACTATCCTTATTTTGAAAACGATAAAAAGCAAGGATGCACCGAGGCAGAGCTTACTGATCTGTTCAGATACTATTTTATTCATTTTACCGCTGCCAAAAGATTTGCCGAAGAACCGATTACGATTTGCGGCTCGGATAAGGACGGCAACGATCTTTCCAATGAGTTGAGCCGCCTGATTTTGGACGTTTATGACGAAATGGGAATATACGACCCCAAAATTCATATCCGCTGTCACCAAAATATGGATCACGCAATTTTGCGAAAGGCAGTATCAATGATCCGCGGCGGGCACAGCAGCATTTGCTTGATCAATGATGCGGCTGTATTCAAAGGATACGAAAAGCTCGGCATCCCAAGAGAGGACAGTCAGCATTACGTGATATCCGGTTGTTATGAGCCGATCATTATGGGAATGGAAGAAGCGGAGATCTGTGCTATGCGCTTCAACACCGTAAAGTGCGTGGAATTTGCTTTGAACGGTGGAAAAGACATCATGACGGGAACACGAGTCGGCTATGAAAGCCCGTTGGATATAAAAAGCTTTGATGAGTTTTTGGATGTTTTTTTGAAACAGCTCGACTACTGTACAGATTTTGCTTTGGATTTTATAGAAAAGCAGAGCAAATACAGCACGTTGATGAATCCGGCACCCTTATACTCAAGTAGCTTTTCGGAATGCATTGAAAAGGGATTGGACGTGCATGAATATCCCATCAAATACAACAATCTTTCCTTAAAACATCACGGCCTTGCCACAACGGTCGATTCGCTTATGGCAATCAAAAAATACGTTTACGATCTTGAAAAGATCTCTCTTGCGGATATGAGAAAGGCACTTTTACAAGATTGGCACGAATTTGAGGATCTGCAAGAAAAAATTGCATCGGACAAGGAAAAATACGGAAACAATTTGGATATGCCGGATAAGATCATGACCGACATTCTAACTCACCTTGCAGACAGATATTGCGGAAAGGAGCTTGAACGCGGTGGTAAAGTGCGGTTAGGGCTCGACTCTGTTTATCACTGCATCAAGCACGGCGAAAAAACCTCCGCCACCCCCAACGGCAGAAATGCAACGAAACCAATATCAAAAAATCTCTGCGCCACCGACGGAATGGACAAAGGCGGTATCACGGCATATATGCAATCGGTTCTGAAGATCGACTCGGCATCCTTCCTTGACGGCGTTCCGTTCGATTTTATTCTTCATCCCTCGGCAGTGGAGGGAGATAAAGGACTTGATGATTTTGTTTCCCTTGTAAAAATATTCCTTACTTGTGGCGGATTTGCAATGCAAGGAAACGTTATCAGCAGAGCGGTCTTGAAAGAAGCACAGTTAAACCCCGAAAAATACGCCACCTTACAAGTGAGAGTTTGCGGTTGGAATGAATACTTTGTCAAGCTCAGCAAAATAAAGCAGGATATGTTTATTAAACAGTGTGAGGTGTCAGGATAATGATTTTTGCGATAAAGCCATTTGAAATACACGACGGCGATGGCATCCGAACGACTGTGTTCTTCAAGGGGTGTCCACTTCGCTGCAAATGGTGTCACAATCCCGAAGCGTTTTCCGCAAAGAAAGAAATGCTTTTTGACAGCGAGCTGTGTAAAAATTGTATGAAATGCATTTCTCTGTGCAAATCAAACACGGTTGAAAACGGCAAGCATATTTTCAAAAGAGATACCTGCACCTTGTGCGGGAAATGCCAAGAGGTCTGCCTGTCGGAAGCGCTTGAAGTGATTGGTCAAAATATGACAGCCGAGGAAATAGCAAAACAGGTTTTGATGGATGAGATCATTATGAGAGGGAGCGGAGGCGGCGTAACTTTTTCTGGCGGCGAGCCTCTTATGCAGGTTGACTTTTGCGTGGAGCTTGCCAAGCTTTTAAAGGTCAAAAATATCAACATTGCCATAGATACCTGCGCATACGTCCCCAAAGAGACAATTGATAAGATCCTCCCCTATGCAGATACATTTCTGTTTGACATCAAAGCAATTGACGAGAGCGTCCACATCGCTTGCACGGGTGTTTCAAACAAACGGATATTGGAAAACATAAAGTACGTAGATTCACTTGGCATTCCTATGGAAATACGGTATCCTTATGTTCCTGAATGGAACGACTGCGAAGCCGAAAAAATTGCCGATTTTGTAAAGGAATTGATCAACGTAAAATGTATTCGAGTCTTAAAATACCATAATTATGCCGAGCGAAAATATAATGCCTTGGGACTTACGTATCCGCTGTCAAAGCTTCCCGTACCAACCGAGGAAGACATTTCCTCAGCAATCAAAAAAATGAAAAAGGTTGCTCCAAAAACGGTTATTCTTGCTTAACCGCTCACCGATCTATCCGTAAAACTCACAAGGAAGCTTTTCGTCACGTGCGAAAAGCTTCCTTTTTTTACTATTCATTATCACATATACGTATTCTTCCGCACCTGCGAGGGGGGATAGCCGTACTTGCTTTTAAAGACGCGGGAGAAGTATTTATCGTCGGTAAAGCCGCAAAGCAGGGAGATCTCCTTGACTGAGAGCTTGCCCTCGACAAGCAGGCTGATTGCCTTATTCATGCGCAGCTTCATGATATATTGCTTGGGTGCCATGCCAAAATGCTTGCAAAAAAGGCGGTACAAATTGGACGTGCAGATAAAACCCGCGTCACATATACCTGCAACGTCAATGTCGGGATCGCAAAAGTGCTCCTCGATGTATTGAATGCAATCGACCAGCGCGGAGTTTTCTATTTTGGCGGTGTTGTACTCCCCAATGCGGTCAAGAATGCTGTACACGGTCGCTTTTGCCCGATTGACCGAGTGGTACTTTTGCCACTCCTCCAAAAGACTTGCAAACAAGACCGATACGCCTGCCTTTGCCTGTAGCTCAAATACCTCCGCCTCCGTATAATTGCAAAAATCCAGATGCACGACGATGCTGACGCTGGTTGAATACTCCACCTCGTACGGCGTATCGGCAGGAATGAACAAAACGTCGCAGGGGGTGGTATGAAAGATTTTGTTGCCGATCTTAAACGTTCCCGTTCCGCTCTCACGGAAAGAAAGCGCGGCGTAAGGGCGTGATTCCACCTTAAAAGTGCCTTCTTTGTGGAAAAATCGGTCAATTGTAAGCACCTGAAACAAAAGCTGGTCAAATTGGTACAGCAGAAAAATCCCCCCTTATCCTCTCTTTGCCAATATTATAGCATAGGTTGAAAAGAAAATCCACCTTTTTGGAAAAAAAAGAGGTTTTTTTGCAAAAGATTCTATGATATACTATCTACATCAACTATTTTACGGAGGTAAAAAATGAACAGAAATTTGACCGCAAGGGTAAAAGAATGCGCCTACGGCTTTGGTGCCGATCTGGTTGGCATCTCCCCGATCTCCAGATTTCAAGGCGCGCCCATTATGATGAGCCCGCAGGGTATCCTCCCCACCGCAACCAACGTAGTGGTTTGCGCCATTCACCACCTTGACGAAGCGATCGAGCTTGGCGGCGAGGAGCATCCGCAGATCATCGGCCCTTATTCGATCCAATACGTTATGAATCTCAAGCTTGATTACATCGCGTTTCGGGTCGCGCGCTACCTCGATAGCCTTGGCTACGAGGCTGTTCCGATCGCCGCATCCAACATTTGGAGATACCGCCCGTTTGGCGGAATGACGGCAACCTTTGCGCCCGATATGTCACATATCTACGCCGCTACCTGTGCAGGACTCGGACAGCTCGGCTGGCACGGTCTTACCATGTCTCCCGAATACGGCCCGCGCAACCGCTTTATCTCCGTGATCACAAACGCACCGCTCTGCCCTACCCCCTTGTACGACGAGACCAAGCTTTGCGATATGTGCGGCGAATGCATCAAGCACTGCCCCACCGACGCTTACCGCAAGGAGTGCAACGGAACGAAATCGATTGAGGTAGAGGGTAAGGAATTCCGCTTTGCCAACAAAAATCTGTGGCGTTGCGCATGGGCGGAGCACTTTGACCTCGACCTTGACCTTGAGATCCCCGAGGTCGTTGACGAAAAGGTCATTTTGGAGCACGTCGATCGCTACGGCATGCGCGGCGGCGAGATGGGTTGCTGTGTCAAGTACTGCCTGCCCAAGCATTTGAGAAGCGACGGCGGCGAGCACACCTCCGCTCCCATGCGCAAAAAACACAGCGTGGCAAACGCCGAGCTCCCCGTACACAGAAGGCTGTACGACGAGGTAGTCGATTTTGTGGGTCGCTACAGCGTTGATAACGTCGTCTTTTTGGACAGCAAGACCGTGGAGTCTCTTGGCGGCAAAAACGCATACGAGTACGCCAAGGGTGCTGTGGTCATGACGATCTCCTGCAAGAGATCCGCTCACACGCAGGGAGACAAGATCAACGCGCGCAACGGCTACGGAAACGAGAGCTTTGGCACGATCAGCGCCGAGCAGACCGCTCTTGCGCATTTCTCGGGCTTTGCACGCTTGGATGCGGCAAGGATCATCGACGATTACGGCTACAAGACTCTCAACAGCCCCGAGGTCGATACCGATGCCTACCTGAAGGCGGCGGGCATTGAGAAAAAAGAGGACGAGATCACGCTGACCGAGGTTCTGCTGACCACCGCCCCCTTTGCAAGATGCGAATATTTTGATCTGAACGCGCCCGTTGAAAACGTCAAGCTTTCGATGACCGAAAACCTCTGCCGTATGATGGAAGCCGAGGGTAGCGAGGTCTATTCCATCGTTCCTGCCGAGCGTATGGATCAGCTTTCGCAAAGACTGATTCCCATCAAAGGCGGCGAAACGATCATCGACATGGCATCCAAAACGCCGCGATTCCATATTTTTGAGCCTACCTCAAATACCTATACCCGCAAGATCTACAAAACGTCCGATCACCTCAAAAATGCAAAGAACGTTATTTTGATGGGCATTCACTACCCCGAGATCGTGCAAAAAATGACCATTAAGCCCCCCGCATACGCCGTTGGTCCTTATATGTACTCCAAGTACGAGACCACGTTTGAGCTTGCGTATGCCTCCTTTAAGATTGAAAAATACTTGCAGGGCAAGGGCTACAACGCCGTTGCAACCTACAATCTGACAGGCATCGGCGGAGACATGGGAACACCGAGAGGCGCTTTACCCGACGCGTTCTGCAATCAGCTTGAAGCAGTCGAGGCAGGCATCGGTCAATTGACCGTGAACGGTATGTGCTACACCGAGGAGCACGGCTTTAGCCAAGACTTTATCGCCATTGTGACCGACGCGCCCTTAGACGAGATCGTCAAGGCGAAAACCGCACAAGTCACCTCCGCCTGCGAGAGTTGCGACAAGTGCGTTCAGGCGTGCCCCGCAAACGCTCTGCGCGCAAGCAATATGGTGCAAATCGCGCTCAACGGAACGGATTACAAGTGGATCCCCACCGACGGTCGTGCGTGCGATTGGTCTAAGAAATACGCGCTGTGCGGCGAGGAAGGCCACAAGTACACGGGCTCCGACTCTAATTTTGACGTGCCCGAAAACATCACCGAAGAAAACCTTGCAGACGCTATGAAAAAAGCAGATCGCATCCTCTCTTATCGCCCCACCACGGTTCATCGTTGCGTGATCGAGTGCCCCTTGGTGCAAAAGAAATAAGGTTTTTAAAAGATTTTGTGGGGCTGAGCCAATCGCTTTCTAAACAACCTTTGGCTCAGCCCCGGTTATGATCGCCTACGATGAGCGTGAGCGAGCCTCATAACTCATAACTCAAAAGGCAACGTCGCTCCGATATGGAGTGGCGTTGCCTTTTTGGGTCTCTATTTTACAGCACCTCTGCAAGAGGCTTGAGGATTCTTTCTGCGATTGCTTGCATGCCGCGGTCGCCGGGGTGGTTGGCGACACCCTCGTGTGCAAACAAGCCGATGGCTTTCATTTGGTCGTTTTCGCCAAGGTCTCCAAGCTCCACGCAGGGGATCTGCTTTTTCTTGGCGTATGTGCGAATATCATTATCGGCAGGGTGCCTCCAAAAGCCGGTGGTGGCGATCAGCCTTGCCTTGCCCGTTTGGTCAAGGTAGCCGACCAACGCATCCAGCTCGCGTAAAAAGATATCGGCGTCGTATTGCTCCTTGGGCACATTTTCAACAAAACGCAAAATGATCACGTCCGCACCAAAATCCCGCGCCGTTTGGTAAAGGTGCAGGGTCTCGCCCCCGTTTTTGTAGTTTCTTTCCCACTCTGCCACCTGACAGATGCAAAAGGCTGCCTCGGGGTCGATCTCCTGAACACTTGCCTCCAACAGATGCACGTAGTCCTTTTCCTGCGCAGACGCCGCCATGCCGCACTTGTTATACCAGCCGATCTCAGGGCGTATGCCGTGGAGCGTAATAGAGTTCCCCACAAGCATCACGCGCTTGCCCTTACCGTCGGGACAATCAAACCGAATAAAATCCAATTGCTTGAGCTGGCCGTTAGCAGCAACGGTATTTTTGGACATTTGCGCATAGGGGTCAGCCTCCATGCGGACGTTTTGTGTAAATGCGCCCTCTTTCCAGGTATCCTTGGGGGGCTCGGTGAGCACCTTGCCGTTCCAACAGAAATTGGAGATCAGAATATTTTCGGTCTTATGTGCCTCGTCGTAGCCTTGAAAAGAGAATCGCGGAAGCTTATCGCTCAAAAGCTGAATGTTTTCAAAGCGGATATTTCTGTTTTTTCCGCGACGGTCGCCGCCCGCGGAGTACTCGGAGTGGTACACGATCTCGGCGCAGATCGTGGTGGGCATAAACTGCGTATTGGTGTTGACGTAGCGCTCGGCATCGGTCCCTTGGAGCTTCGGCTCGGGAATGAGCTCATCGGCTTCGATGCGGACGTTGGAGAAGGTAACGTCGTGAACGTCGGCGTAATCCACGTTCATGCAGTCGAGTGCATTGCTCGTCAAATGGATGATATCGCAATTTTGATACGTGACGTTGCAGATCTCCTCGGCTCTCGTTTCTGCGCCGATCTCAAGTGCCTTGCCCCAGTCGTTCCAAACGACGCAGTTTTCCACCACAATATTTTTGAATACGTCGTACGCCTTGCCGTTGCGGTACATGGCATTGTGCACCGCCGCCTCCACGTCTCCCTCGTAGTAGCAATCAAAGCCCTTGACGCAAACGGAGTCGTCATAGGTGCGAATGAAGCAATCCGAAATATGTACGTTGACGCAGTTGTGCATATCTATGCCATCGGAGTTGTATCGCCAACAGCCAATGATCTTTACGTTTTTGATGCGGAGGTTCTCACATCCAATGGGGCGAACGTTATACACCAACGAATCACGAATGGTGATACCGTCGATCTCCACGTTGGTGCAATATTCCAGCTGTACGGTGTGCTCGCGAATGGCGTTGTTGATCGCCATGGTGTTGTTATCCTCGTTGGCTTCAAACAGGATCTGCTCTTTGTTTTTGGAGTTGTCCAAAATACCTCTTCCGATGATCCTGATGTTTTGGGCGTCGATTGCACGAATGCAGGCATAGACCACCGCACCCTCGTCGATCCACACGGTTTGATCGCTCTCGAGATTCAGCATACCGACGTCGTGCTCGCCCGCGCCAAAATAAAGGACGTTGGGATCGTTCACGTCCACGCAATAGGAGGGAGCGGGATCGGCAAAGACGTGCAACGCGCGATTTCTTCCGTACGGTTCCACGGTAAAATACGCGGGCTTTTCGAGTGTGAATTTGATGACGCCGTTTTCGATGCGCGGCACGATGCCCAGCGATTGCGGACGGATCTTGACTGCCTCAAACGGTGCTTGCGGAACGATCTCAAACGAGAGCGGCCCGTCGGAGTGGTCGAATGCAAGAGACACGAATTGGATTGCCTCGGATTGGTCGAGCGGGCGTTGGTGACCGGGCCAACGGCGGTTAAAAGGAACGGCGGAAACGCGCGCAGTCTGAAAATCGACCTCTGCACCGTTGATCAAAACACGGTAATCGTTGCAAAACGGCTCCGTATGAACGGTTGGGTAAATTCTATAACTCATTTTTGCACTCCTTTGGCAAATAAGATCCTACACCCGTTAAAACAAGAATGATTAACATACAAAAAGCAAGTAACTTTATCAATTGTTTCTTTCCCATTTTAACCCTCCTAATTATGTTTGTAACTTGAATTGTACCATATATAACTCATTTTGTCAATATCTTTGTGCCATAATTAGCTCAAAAACAGGTGGGACAGTACAAAAATGAACACTTACACAGCCGTAAAAAACAGAATTTTTCAATTACTCGGGGAGAAAAACTTATCGATACATAAACTTGCCAATGGCATCTGCGGTGGCACCGTCCTCTATTAAGAACATTCTTTACGAAAAAAAACAAAATCCCGGAATTGTAACCTTAAAAATGCTTTGCGACGGCTTTGGCATCACTTTGGTTGAGTTTTCAACACGGGAGAATTTAAAAATTTGGAGCAGGAGATCGAATAAAACACCTGCACAAAAGAACAAGGTTACATAATACTGCGGTAGCCTGTTTGCACCGCGCCCCATGTCTCCTGTAAACAACTCTTTGAGTGCGCAGTATCTTGGAGGGTAAAAGAGTGATGTTTTTGCTTACGCAAAAAAGATGTTATTCGCTTAGCTCATAATGATATTGCTCCCGCTGGTCGCAATGATGTGATGTTTGCCCACTGTGCCGAAGGCACAACATCATTGCCGTAGGCACATCACAAAGCGTAGCCGACATCACTTGTCCATAACATAAGGGCAAACATCATTCGGCTGACCTGCTTTATCGCAGGTCGCCGTTGGTGCCCACCCACTCGCGGGAGCAAAAGCGAGCGTAGGCGAGTGCCGACCATTCTGTCCTTTGAAGTCCAAAGTATTTGCCCAAAACAAAAGAACGGAAGCTGAACACTCCCGTTTAATCTTTTTTATAAATGCGATAAAAGCTCTTGGGGGTGTCGGAACCTTCTCACAGGAGGTTCTGACAAAAAACTCCCAAAGTTTTTGAGGGAGGAACTTTTTAAAAAAGCCCCTCCCTCAAATCCTCTACAAACGTTCTTATGCCAAGATACTGCCGTTGCCTTGGTACATAGTTTCCGTGTATGCGGGGTAGCCGAGGTCAAGCTTAACGGCTTCGATGAGGTCCTTGCGCAGGTTGCCGTTTGGGGAGGCGAGGACGTGCTGGGCGTAGTAGATGCTGATCTCGTTGACGGGATCGATTGCCAAATACGCACCGGCGGCACCGCCCCAGCCAAAGTCGGTACGAGGATAACCGGCGCGCGGTACGCGCACGCCAAGTCCGTAACCGTAGCCAACGGGAGCCCAGCAAGCGGATCTTTGGTCGTCGCGCAAGCCATCAAGGCGCATCAGGGCGAGCGTTTCCTCATTCAGCAAACGCCCCGTGCGCAGAGCCTCCAAAAAGCGAACGTAATCGTCCACGGAACTGATTGCGCCGGCTCCGCCGCTTTCGTAAAGAGATCCGAGCTTGTAGGTTTGAATCTCCTTGCCCACGTTGCAAAAGCTCTTTCCATCAAAGCGGTATTGCGGAACAAGAGAGGAAAGCTCCGTTTCGGGCAACAGGAAAGTGGAGCTCGACATACCCAAGGGAGTAAAGATGCGCTCCTTGACAAACTCGCCAAAGCGCTTGCCGCTGACCACCTCCACTACAGCCGCGAGCACGTCGTGGCAAAGAGAATAGAACCAGCTTTCCCCGGGTTCAAACTCCAAGGGGTTCTGCGCGATGTAGCTCATCATTTCTACGGTGGGGGCTTTTCCGTCGGTCTCCAAAACGCCGCGCTTGATCGCCTCGTTTTCGCAGTCATAATTCAAGCCGGCGGTCATGGTAAAGAGATGAAAGAGCGTGATACGCTTTTCGGCTTTGACGATGGCACCCGCCTGCTTGACGCGCATATCGCCAAAGGCAGGGAGATAGAGCGCGACCTCGTCGTCAAGACGGATCTTGCCCTCCTGCAAGAGCATCAACGCGACGGTGCAGGTAATGACCTTGGAGCAGGAGTAGATGTTGTAACGCTCCTTGCCCGTTACGGGAGAGCCGTTTTCGTCGCATACGCCGCGGCGATCGCGAAACACCTCTTGTCCCTTGTGCCAAACCGAAATATCGGTGGCAGGAACGCCCAAGCGTTCAAATTCGTTGAGATAAGCTTTAACGTGTGTAAACATAGCAGATCGCTCCTTTTTTCGTTGATCAAGTATATTATAGCACACCGCGTCAAAAAGTCAATAGTCGCACCGCGGATTTTTTGCGCGATTTAAAAAAGCCCTGCCAACGGTACGCCGCGTGGAAGAGAAAAATGCAGAATTGTGGTTGTCGGTTTACAGCATCGTGTGTTTTTTGATCGGTTTGCGTGTGGTATAATGGAACAAAAAGACGGTGGTGCAAAGCAAGCCTGTACCACGTAAAAGGAGGAACCGAATGAAAAAGATCAGAATTGCGCAGATCGGCATGAACCAATACAGCCACGCGCCGGAAATTTTTTACACGATGAAGCTCCACCCTGAGGTGTTTGAGCTGGTGGGCTACGCCTTGGTCGAGGACGAGCGCGAGCGTTGCGCAGAAAAGATCGATAAGTTTTTTTGCGGATACCCCGAGCTTTCCTTGGAGCAGATCTTGAACGATCCCACCATCGAGGCAGTTGCGGTGGAGACGGATGAGATCCATCTGCTCAAATACGCGCAAATGGCGGCAGATCACAACAAGCACATTCACATGGAAAAGCCGGGCAGCCAAAGTCTTGCAGATTTTGAACGCCTGATCCAAACGATGCGCGAAACGGGCAAGATTCTTCATATCGGCTATATGTACCG
>JAZQYE010000050.1:0-3201 GCA_045633385.1 Eubacteriales bacterium
TCCTTGCCCGCAATGCGATCCATATCAAAGCCAATAAAGGGATAGCGGCGGCTGGAAGCGGGGAGCTCCTCAATAGAGAGCTTGTCCAACTGCTTGCGGCGTGAGGTCGCCTGCTTGGATTTGGATTTGTTTGCCGAAAAGCGCGCGATAAACGCCTGCAGCTCACGAATTTTTTCTTCAGCCTTTTTATTTTGTTGCTTGATCATGCGCTGGATCAGCTGGCTGGATTCATACCAGAATTCGTAGTTGCCGACGTACATCTTAATGCCCGTATAGTCGATATCGACGATATTCGTACAAACGTCGTTGAGGAAGTGACGGTCGTGCGATACGACCAGCACCGTTCCGAAATAATCGGAAAGGAACTCCTCAAGCCACATGATTGCGTCAATATCAAGACCGTTGGTAGGCTCGTCCAGCATGATGATGTCGGGGTTTCCAAATAGTGCCTGCGCCAGCATGACCTTGACCTTTTCGCTTTCCAAAAGGGAGGCCATTTGATCGTAGAGCTGCTCGTCCTTCATGCCAAGCCCCTGCAACAGCTTGGAGATATCGGATTCTGCCTCCCAACCGTTCATTTCGGCAAATTCTGCCTCCAGCTCTGCGGCGCGAATACCGTCAGCTTCGCTGAAATCTTCTTTTTCATAAATGGCATCCTTTTCCTTCATGATGTCATACAGCTTTTTGTTGCCCATCATAACGGTGTCCAGCACGCTGTATTCGTCAAAAGCAAAGTGATCCTGACGGAGCACCGACATACGCACGGTGTCGGGAATAGAGACCTCGCCAGTAGAAGGCTCAAGCTCGCCGCAAAGGATCTTTAAAAAGGTGGATTTGCCGGCACCGTTGGCACCAATAATGCCGTAGCAGTTACCGGGGGTGAATTTCAAATCGACGTCCTTAAACAAAAGCTGACCGCCAAAATGAAAGCTAAGATTTGAAATCGTAATCATAATATACCTCTTTTATCAGTCAATCCTTATTATTATATCATAACTCCTTGCTTTTTTCAAGCCCATTCTGCGCAAAAAGCGATAAAATAAAAAACACAGCAAAAAATCCGCTTGTATTTTGATAGAAAAACTTGTTTTTTGAAAAAACGCTTGACGAAAACGCTTTTTTGCGGTATAATTATAGGAAAGATCATTCAAGAGAGGTTTTTGCAATGAGAGTGGTAGTTAAAATCGGTACCTCGACGCTTGCACACGCCACGGGGCTTTTGAACATTCGCCGCGTAGAGGAACTTTGCCGCGTGTTGAGCGACTTGAAAAATTCGGGACATGAGGTGATCCTCGTATCCTCGGGTGCAATCGGTATGGGAGTGGGTAAGCTTTCCCTCAAGGAGCGTCCGCAGGATATTCCCACCAAGCAAGCCGCGGCGGCTGTGGGACAATGTGAGTTGATGTACACCTATGACCGTTTGTTCCAAAAATACCATCACACCGTAGCGCAAATTCTTTTGACCGGCTCGGATTTTAAGAATGACGATCGCTATCATAATTTCCAAAACACGTTGAGCCGTTTGCTGGAGCTTGACGTTTTACCCGTTATCAACGAAAATGATACCATTGCCACCGACGAGATCAAGGTTGGCGATAACGATACGCTATCGGCTATGGTTGCGGTTAGCGTAGAGGCAGATCGCCTGATTCTGCTTTCGGATATTGACGGGCTTTATACAGCAGACCCGCATAAGCACACCGATGCAAAGCTGATCCATCGCGTAGATGCGCTGACCGAGGAGATCATGTCCTTGGCAGGAGATGCAGGCTCTGCACTCGGTACGGGAGGCATGAAGACCAAGCTCCACGCCGCAGAGCTGTGCTTTGAGGCAGGCTGTGAAATGGTCATTCTCAACGGTGCCGAGCCGTCGCTTTTGTACGATCTGTTTGACGGCAAGCAGGTCGGTACCAGATTTTTCCCCAAAGGAGAGAGCAAATGACAACGCTTGAGATCTTAAAAGAGGCAAAAAAAGCCACGCGCGTGCTTGCCATGCTTTCTACCGAGCAAAAAGACCGTGCGCTCCTTGCTATGGCAGATGCGCTGGTTGCCGATACCGATGCCATTCTTTGCGCAAACGAAGATGACGTTGCGGCTGTAACGGGGAGCATGAATGACGTTATGATCGATCGCTTGCGCCTGACTCGTGAGCGCATTGCTTCTATGGCACAGGGCATTCGCGAGGTCGTTGACCTGCCCGATCCTGTAGGTAAGGTCACCGATTCCTTTACCCGTCCAAACGGTATTCGCGTCAGCAAGACGCGCGTCCCCATGGGCGTGGTCGCCATGATATACGAAAGCCGCCCGAACGTGACCTCCGATGCGGCGGCACTCTCGCTCAAAAGCGGAAACGTTTGTGTGTTGCGCGGCGGTAAAGAGGCGTATCGTTCCTCCTTTGCAATCGTTTCGGCGTTGCGCAAGGGGCTTTTGCAGGTCGGCTTGCCCGTAACGCTTGTCAATATGTTAGAGGATACCACGCGCGCAGGTGCAAACGAGCTGATGACTGCCGTTGACTACGTAGATCTGTTGATCCCGCGCGGCGGTGCGGGCTTGATCCGCGCTTGCGTGGAGAATGCCAAGGTGCCGTGTATTCAAACGGGAACGGGTATTTGCCACGTTTATGTGGACGGGGAAGCAGATCAGGATATGGCGCTTCGCATTATCGAAAACGCCAAGACCTCGCGTCCCTCCGTTTGTAATGCCGAGGAGGTCTGCTTGGTTGACCGTGCCGTAGCAAATAGCTTTTTGCCGCGCCTGAAGCAACGCTTGGTGGATGCGCGTATTGCCGACGGCAAAACGCCCGTGGAGCTGCGCACCGACGCCGAGGCATACGCTTTGATCGGCGGTGTACCTGCAACCGAGGCAGATTTTGATACCGAATTTTTGAATTATATCCTTGCAGTTAAGATCGTGGACGGTGTAGAGGAGGCGGTCGATCACATCGCGCTTCATTCCACACACCACAGCGATGCAATCATCACCGAAAACGAGCAAAAAGCCAAATATTTTACCTCTGCGGTCGATAGTGCGGCGGTTTACGTCAATGCGTCAACGCGCTTTACCGATGGCGGCGAGTTCGGCCTTGGATGCGAGATCGGTATCTCCACACAAAAGCTTCATGCAAGAGGACCTATGGGACTTGAGGAGCTGACGACCTACAAATACGTGATTTGCGGAAGCGGACAAATCCGCTGATAGGGA
>JAZQYE010000051.1:0-2481 GCA_045633385.1 Eubacteriales bacterium
GACGGTACGATGGGACAGATGATGGAGCCCGTTTCCTTGGACGAGCTTGAGGTAAAGCCCTCTCCCGCAAAGCCTTGGGCTACCAACGGCACCAAGATGCAACGCCCCCACAACATTGTAAACTCTCTCTCCTTGATTCCCGAGGAGCTTGAAAAATTGAACTTTGCCCGTTACGATCGTTACCGCATCATCGAGGAGAACGAAGTTATGTATGAAGAATACATGATGGAGGACGCAGAGATCTGCATTGCCGCATTCGGTATTGCTGCTCGTGTCTCCAAGAACGCGATCAACGAGGCAAGAAAGCAGGGAATTAAGGTTGGTATGATCCGTCCTATCACCCTTTGGCCCTTCCCGAAGGAGGTCTTCCGCCGCGCGGCAGATCAGGTCAACAGCTTTATTTCCGTTGAGCTGTCCATGGGTCAGATGATCGAGGACGTTCGTCTTGCCACCGAATGCAAAAAGCCCGTAACACTCTGTAACCGTGCAGGCGGTATGATCCCGTCTCCCGATCAGGTGTTGGAGGCAATTAAAAACGCCGCAAAGAACGGAGGTACAAACTAATGGTAGTATTTGAGAAGCCGCATGCATTGGCAGATGTGCCTCTGCATTATTGCCCCGGTTGCACCCACGGTATCATTCACCGTTTGGTAGCCGAGGTTATTGACGAATTGGGCATTGAGGGAAGAACCATCGGTGTTGCTCCCGTAGGATGCTCCGTTATGGCATACAATTATTTTAACTGTGATATGATCGAGGCGGCGCATGGCCGTGCACCTGCGGTTGCAACCGGTGTAAAGCGTGCAAATCCCGATGAGCATATCGTATTCACCTATCAGGGTGACGGTGACCTTGCATCCATCGGTATGGCAGAGACCGTTCACGCCGCTGCAAGAAACGAAAATATTACCATCATCTTTATCAACAACGCGATCTACGGTATGACCGGCGGTCAAATGGCACCTACCTCGCTCCCCGGACAGGTTACCCAAACCTCTCCTTACGGACGTGATACCAAGCATTGCGGTTTCCCGATCCGCGTATGCGAAATGCTCTCCGAGCTGGAAGGTCCCGAGTACCTGGCGCGTGTTACCGTAAACAACGTGAAAAACGTAAACAACGCAAAAAAGGCGATCAAAAAGGCATTCCAAAATCAGATCGACGGCAAGGGCTTTTCTCTGGTAGAGGTTCTTTCCACCTGTCCCACCAACTGGGGTATGACTCCTCAAAAGGCCTTGGAGTGGGTTGACGAAAAGATGATTCCGTACTATCCTTTGGGTGTATATAAGGATAGAAGCGCAAAGGAGGAGGCTGCAAAATGAGTACTACACAAATGCTGTTTTCCGGTTTTGGCGGTCAGGGTATCCTTTTTGCCGGTAAGTTTATTGCCTACAAGGGCTTGATGGAGGATAAGCAGGTCAGTTGGCTTCCTTCCTACGGTCCCGAAATGCGCGGCGGTACTGCAAGCTGCAGTGTTATCGTCAGCGATGCACCCGTAGGCTCTCCCATCGTTTCCACCCCCGACGTTCTGATTGCAATGAATTTGCCTTCTTTGGATAAATTCGAATCCACCGTTGCTCCCGGCGGTATGATCTTTGCAGATTCTACGCTCATCGAGCGCAAGGTCGTACGCGACGACGTAAAGGTCTTCTACATTCCCGCAACGCAGCTTGCAAGCGAGAATGGTATGCCCACGCTGGCAAACATGATCATCGTCGGCAAGGTCCTCAAGGAGCTTGGCGACTATAACGAAGAAAACATCACCAACGCTTTGACAAAGGTTATTTCCGCAAAGCGCGCGGATATGCTTGAGATCAACCTCAAGGCAATGCGCATCGGTGCCGAAAACTGATAGCTAATAAAGAAAGGGTAACACCATGTTGAATATTTCTATTACGAAATGTGATACGCCCAAGGCAAAGCCGGATAGCTCTGCACTTGGCTTTGGTAAGATCTTTACCGACCACATGTTTATTGCCGATTATTCCCACGAAAAGGGCTGGTACAATGCACGCATCATTCCGTTTGCAAACATTTCGCTCCATCCCGCTTCTACGGTTCTGCATTACGGCTCCGAGATCTTTGAGGGATTGAAGGCTTACCGCCGTGCAGACGGCAAGGTTCAAATGTTCCGCCCCTTGGAGAACATTCGCCGTATGAACAACTCCGCAGAGCGTCTTTGCTTGCCTCAGATGCCCGAGGAGGATATGCTGCAGGCTCTGACCACTTTTGTAGAGTTGGAGCAGGATTGGACTCCTTCCGCTCCCGGAACGTCTTTGTACCTGCGTCCGTTCCTCTTTGGTAACGATGAGACTCTTGGCGTACACGCAGTACACAATGCAACCTTTGTAATTATTGCATCTCCCGTAGGCAGCTACTACGCAGAGGGCATCAACCCCGTTAAGATCATGATCGAGCATGAGGGCGTCCGCGCAGTCAGAGGCGGTACGGGTTATGCAAAGTGCGGCGGTAACTATGCCG
>JAZQYE010000052.1:0-5374 GCA_045633385.1 Eubacteriales bacterium
AACGGCATCTCCTTTGCGCGTGACAAGACCCTGCTCCGCCCCGGGCAGGTCGTTTGCATGATCGAATGCGAAAACGTAACCGTCACGGGCATCACCATTCAAAATTCTCCCTGCTGGTCACTCTTTTTGCACGGATGCGAGCAGGTCACCGTGCGCGGCATCAAGGTGCTCAATCCCGCGTATTTTGGCAACTCGGATGGGATCGATATCGATTGCTGTCGTTATGTGACCGTTTCGGATTGTATTATTCGCACGGGCGACGATGCAATTGCCATTCGCTGTGACTCCAAAAAGCTCAAAAAGCCGTGCCCCTGCGAATATGTCACGATCTCCAACTGCACGCTCTCCGCCTCTGCATGTGGCATTCGCGTCGGCGTTGGATACGGTGTCATTCGCCATGTTCGAGTTTTTGGTATCACGATTGAAAACGCAGGATATGGAATCAACTATATCACAAGCTACTCGGCAAGGGGGTGTGCCGAAATTGAGGATGTGAATTTTTCCGATATCTCCATTTACAATGCGGGCTTCCCCATTCAGATCAAGGGTGAGGTCGGAGCGGTACGAAACATCAGTCTGGAAAGCATCAAGGCTTACACCTTGGGTGGCATACGGCTTGCGGCAAGCGGAGCGTGTGATATTTCAAGGGTGCGTATGCGCGATGTGGACGTTCATTTGATACCCGATCCCCTGCCTCTTGACGAGCGCCGCTTGCAGATCCGCGGTGATGCGCTCTTACACCTGCAGGGCGTGCGCGACGTCTGCTTGAACGGCGTACGCATAAATGCCGCGCCCGATCTGCTCCTCTCTTGGAAAACGGCACTCTCGCAAACGGAGTGCACCAACGTGCAGATGAAGAATTGCAGCCTTCCTACTATTTGATCGACTAAGGCGCAATACCGATCCTGCAAGGAAGAAAAACAAGACGAGCTTCAAATGCAAATGCATTTGAAGTTCGTCTTGTTTTTATATGACGCAGTATCCCTTGCCGCGAACGGTTTTGATCAACTGCTTTTCGGAAAGAGTTGCCAGCTTTTGCCGTAGCAAGCAAACGTAAACGTCTGCTTTGTTTGCGGAGGATTCCCCGATCACACGGCAGATCTGCTCGCGCGATACGGGATTTGCACGGTGTGCAAGCAACAACTCCATCACCTGTGCCTCACGGTTTCGCAGACTGACGCTCTGCTCTCCGTACCAAAGCTCCTGCTCCTTTAATTGCAAACTCGGTGCAGTGCCCACGGTGTTGGTTACTCGTTTGCGCAAAGGTGCTTCATCGCCCAACAGCATTACGATCTCCTCGCGGAGCAATCGCATTTCAAACGGGCGGTGCAAGATCAGCGAGCATTGACGGTCGGGGTCTAATTGCGATACGTCAAACAGCTTGGTAAAGCCGATGATCTGCGCCTTTGACTCAATTGCGCCGCCAAGAGAAACGCTATCCAAATCGACCAATATTACGTCGGTATCGGAAAGCTCCCTTCCCCAAACGGAGCGCACGTCAACGCACAGCCCCATCATGCCAAGCTCCAGCTCCAGCATACGCGCAAACACCGCGTCATCCGAAAGAACTAAAACCCGATCTCTCATCTGACAACGATATTGATGATCTTATTGGGAATGCAGATCTCCTTTACAACGGTCTTGCCTTCCACCAGCGGTGCGATCTTTTCGTTTGCCTTTGCTGCTGCAATTGCCTCTGCCTGCGGGCAACCCTGCGGCAGCTCGATGGTAGCACGCACCTTGCCGTTGACCTGAACCGCAACCTCTACGGTGCTATCCACGGTCTTTGCTTCATCCCACTCGGGCCACTGAGCCAAAGAGCAAAGCTCTTTTCCACCAAGGATCTCCCACATCTCCTCGCACAAGTGAGGAGCAAAGGGGCAAAGCAGGCGAACGAGAATACCGAGCTCGGTACGAGTCAGGCTTCCCTTGTCGTAAATATCGTTGATCAAGCCCATCATTGCCGCAATTGCGGTATTGAACTTGAGATCCTCAATATCCAAGGACACCTTTTTGATGACCTTGTGAATGGAGGAGGTCAGCTTGGGCGTTTCGCCCTCGCCGCTTGCAAGATCCATCAGATCTGCAAATCTCTCCAAAAATCTCTTACAGCCCTTCATAGAGCTTTCGTTCCAAGGAGCGGCGCTTCCGTAGTCACCCATAAAGAGGACGTAGGTACGCAAAACGTCTGCACCGAAAACGTCAACCATATCGTTGGGGTCAACAACGTTTCCGCGAGACTTGGACATCTTTTCGCCGTCGGAGCCAAGGATCAAGCCCTGAGCGGTTCTCTTTGCGTAAGGCTCCGCTACGGGAACGACACCCAGATCGTAGAGGAACTTATGCCAGAAGCGAGAATAGATCATGTGACGGGTTACGTGCTCCATACCGCCGTTGTACCAGTCAACGGGCATCCAATACTTGAGCTTTTCGGGGTCTGCCAAAGCCTCGGTGTTGTGGGGATCGATATAACGCAGGAAATACCAGGAAGAACCTGCCCACTGCGGCATGGTATCGGTTTCGCGCTTTGCAGCACCGCCACACTTGGGGCACTTGCAATTAACGTAGGATTCGATCTTTGCCAAGGGGCTCTCGCCGCCCTCGCCGGGCTCAAAGTTCTTAACCTCGGGCAGGCGCAAAGGAAGCTCCTCGTACGGAACGGGAACGATGCCGCAAGCGGGACAGTGCACGATCGGAATCGGCTCGCCCCAATATCTTTGGCGGTTGAATGCCCAGTCCTTCATCTTGTACTGTACACCCATCTCGCCGATGCCCTGCTCGGAAAGATGCTCGATCATACGTGCAATGGAATCCTTTTTATTGTCAAAGCCGTTGAGGAAATCGGAGTTGACCATTTCGCCGTCGCCGGTATAGGCACCTGTGGTAATATCACCGCCCTTGATGACCTCGACGATGTCGATGCCAAACTTCTTTGCAAACGCCCAGTCGCGCTCGTCGTGTGCGGGAACTGCCATAATAGCGCCGGTACCGTAGCCCATCATAACGTAGTCGGAAATATAGATCGGGATCTCCTTGCCCGAAACGGGGTTGATTGCGGTAAGACCTTCGATGCAAACGCCGGTCTTATCCTTTACGAGCTGGGTACGCTCGAACTCGGTCTTCTTTGCGCATTCCTCACGGTATGCATCAAGCGCCTCGATGTTGGCGATCTTATCTCTGTTTGCCTCGATGATGGGATGCTCGGGAGCAATGACCATAAAGGTTACGCCAAAGAGCGTATCGGGACGGGTGGTATAAATGCGGAGCTTTTCGTCGATCTCCTTGAGGGAGAAGTTGACAAACGCGCCCGTGGATTTACCGATCCAGTTGACCTGCTGTTGCTTGACGTTGGGGAGATAATCAACCTCCTCAAGTCCTTCCAAAAGCTTGTCGGCATACTCGGTAATGCGCAAGTACCAAACAGTCTTGGACTTTTGCACGATGGCACTGTGACAAATATCGCACTCGCCGCCTTGCGAATCCTCATTGGAGAGCACGACCTTACAGCTGGGACAATAGTTGACCAGCGCGGTATCACGGAACACGAGTCCCTTTTCGTACATCTTCAAAAAGATCCATTGTGTCCAGCGATAGTAATCCTCCTCGGTGGTATCAACAACGCGAGACCAATCGAAGGAAAAGCCGACTCTCTTGAGCTGAGATGTAAACTTTTCAATATTGCGGTCGGTTACGATACGGGGGTGCAGATTATCCTTGATTGCAGTGTTTTCGGTGGGCAGACCGTATGCGTCAAAGCCAATGGGGAACAATACGTTGTACCCCTGCATACGTCTTTTACGAGAGACAACCTCAAGACCGGAATAAGCCTTGATGTGTCCGACGTGCATTCCGTGTCCGCTGGGATACGGAAACTCTACCAGGTTGTAGTATTTGGGCTTGGAGCAGTTATCCTGCGCCTCAAAGGCGTGCTCGTCTTCCCATCTCTTTTGCCATTTGGACTCAATTTGTTTAAAATCGTATTTCATTCCTCTTCCTCCTTGGTCGGCTCTCCGAAGGCCTCGTCAATTCCGACAAAATGTATTTCCTCCGCGTCGCCGTAGAGTTTTTCCAATTGATAAAAGTCGCGGAGCTCGCGGCTGAAAATGTGAACGATGACCGAGCTGTAATCTACTACCACCCAACCGTCGCTATCCCGTCCCTCATAGTGTACGGGATCTACGCCGCGCAAGCCCAGCTTATATTCCAATTCCCCACCGAGAGATTTGACCTGCGTGCTCGAGTTACCCGTACAGATCACGAAATAATCGGTGATGACGGTTTGATCGTTGACGCGAAGCACCTTGAGCTTGTGTGCCTTTTTGGCATCCAACACGACAAAGATGGCTTTTGCCAGCTCTTCGGGCGTGGCATCGGTCAGTGTGGGAAGCTGTTCCTGCATGAATTCTTCCATTTGTTGATGTTCCTTTCGTTGATTGTTCATTCTTTTGGAGATCATTCGATCTCCCCCATATATATTTTGTGAAATATATCGTATTGCTCGCGGTCAAAGACCGCGTTGGGATCAAAATTGTTGATTGTGATCGGCTCGTGCGGAAAGGTCAATTCGTTGACCATATCACAAGCCTTTTTTCGGTTGACGACGTAATACCACGCACCGCTTTTTCCCTGCGCCGCCTGTCCTGCAAGCGTCCTCATGGGAAAGGCATCGGGATCGCATTCCCGCAAAACGCCCGCAAGCCGCACGGCATCGGTAATGCTGATGTCGGTTTGCAGACCGGTCAACGCCACGCAAAAGGCGCGAAAGAATTGCGACGGCGTCAAAGCCTTGCATTTTTTGGCAAATGCGCGCAAAAACAGCTTTTGCGCATCCAATCTTCCAAGATCTGCATTGGCGTAGCCGGAGCGATAACGAACGAATTCTTCTGCCTGCGCTCCGTTCAAATGCGTTTTGCCTGCTGGAAGATCGATGCAAAGGGATTGCGACGGATCGCGATATTGCATCGGCTGTGGAATATCGACCTCTACACCGCCTATCGCATCTATCAGCTCGTCAAAGCAATCCAGCTTTAAAACGGCAAAATAGTCGATACGAACGCCAAGACTTTTACCGACAAACGTCTTGACTCCTGCCTCCCCCAGCGCCGCCATAGCACCGTTGAGCTTTTTATAATCGCGCTCGGTATATTCCGCATAGGTATCGCGCGGAATTTGCAAAATGCCGACCTGCCGAGAGCCTTCGTCGATCGAGATCAACAAAATGCTGTCGGTCAACCCCGAGGTGCGATCACATCCCAACAACAGAATGCGTGTCACGCGCTCGGATGCAACGGCATCCACGGCAATACTTGCTTCCTCTGCCCCGTGTATGGGAAAGGAAAGCATGGTACAAGCCGTACAAATTGTCAAAAAAAGC
>JAZQYE010000053.1:0-3345 GCA_045633385.1 Eubacteriales bacterium
ACATTTCAAGAGGATTTTGAAAAGGTTACGGTTTGTTCATAATTTTGTGGTGCGAAATTTCTTCCTGTGCTTCCAAGCAGCGAAAAAATGCTTGACAAAGCCAGCAAAATAGTGTATGATAATAGCTGTAAGAAAAAGAAATGGTGGAGGATTGAAAATGGGTTCACAAATTGGTTTTTTTGCAGAGGATCGCGAGCGCGATTTTCCCGAATTGAATAAATGTCCCGATTGCGAGACCTTCTTTGCAGATGCCAACTGTCCGCTTTGCGGCAAGGAGTGCCCCGAGGCGTTCCGCGCAGGCAACCGCAAGCCCGTCAAGCAAACAAAGAAGCGCCGCACAAGCGGCAACGGCAGGGTGCAGTTCATTCCGTGGTACTACAGCGCGTGGTTCATTATACTAATGATGGTTTTTATGCCCATCGTAGGCTTGATCCTGCTTTGGACGGGATATTGGCAAAAGCATTGGAAGATCATTGCCACGGTCATTTTTGTACTCGTGTATTTGTTCGGCAGTATCCTGGGTACGATCGTCGGCGACTTGATCTACGGTTGGATGGGCGGCAATGACCTTCCCGTCAACACCGAGATATCCGAGCAGGAGTATCGGGAGCGCTGTCAGGCGATTGACGTCGAAACGCTCTACCGTCAGGCAGACGCCATGACGGACGAATACGTCACGCTGACGGTTGAGATCCTGGAGGTCGTTTCTTCCGTTGACGTCTATGAGGCTCCCGCGTATATCTGCCGTGCCGAAAAGGATGGCAAGAGCTATTCCTTTATCATTTGCGATTATCGCACACAGCGCGTGCCGAATTTTGTGGCAGGGGACACCGTTACCTTTTTTGGCGAGGTCTGGCAGACCGACACCATCTACACCGGCGAGGGCTACGAGACAGCACCTTGGATCGATATTCTTTACGCCGATCTGATTTCTTGATATTGAGAGGATACTATGCCGAGATTTTTTATTCGCGCCAACCAAATTGAAAATGGCGTTGTAACGCTGTTGGGCGACGATGCCCACCATATCTCCCGCTCGCTCCGTATGGCGGCAGGGGAGCATATCACCGTGTGCGATATGCAAAAGAACGAATACGAATGCGGGCTGACCGACTTTTTGCCCGACCGCGTGCTTGCCAATATTTTGGAGAGCCGCCAAAGCGACACCGAGCCACCCTATTACGCACACGTTTTTCAGGCACTCCCCAAGGGGGATAAGCTGGACAGCGTGATCCAAAAGGCGGTCGAGTGCGGAGCCTCCGAGATCACTACCTTTGAGAGCGAGCGTTGCATCGTGCGCGCCAAGGGAGAAAACGAAGCCAAAAAGGTCGAGCGTCGTCAGCGCATTTCCTTGGAAGCGGCAAAGCAGAGCGGAAGAGGATTCGTCCCAACGGTCAATCCAACCGTTTCGTTCGGTGAAATGCTCAAGCAAGCCGCGGCGGCAGATATTCCGCTGTTTTGCTACGAGGGGGACGGCACCGTTGCTCTTCCGCAAGCATTGGAGCAAGCCTTGGGGCAAATGCCAAAGTCTGCAAAACAGCCTACTGTCTCCTTGATCATTGGAAGTGAAGGCGGCTTTTCGCTTGCCGAGGCAGAGGCGGCGAGGGCGGCAGGAATGATTCCCGTCGGGCTGGGAAAGCGCATTTTGCGCACCGAAACTGCCGCAAGCTTTGTGCTGGCATGCCTGGTTTACGAGCTGGAAATGCGGTCTTTTGACGTGTAATTTTCGTCTTAGTAGTGTTTTTTCACAAAAAAATGCCAAAAAAACGAGATTTTTTCGCCCTCATGTGCACTCTGCATAAAAAAAATTGAAATTTTTATAAAAAATATTCAAAACCCTATTGAAATTTCACAAAAAATGATGTAAAATATAGGTAGTTTTGCACGAAAGATTTTCACCCCAAGAAATATTAGAGGAGATTTGCATTTATGTCTAACAGGTTGTTTCAGGGTGTCATCCATCAAATGAAGGATGCCATCGATCGCGTGATCGGAGTTATTGACGAAAACGGTGTGATCATTTCATGCTCTGAGCTCGTTAAAATCGGAGAGATCCGTCAGGGCGTGCGTGATGAGTTGAATTATACCAATGACGTCATTACCAGCGCAGGCTATACCTATCGCCCCATGACCAGCGGTCCTAAGACCGATTATATCGTTTTTGTTGAGGGCGAAGACAAAATGGCAGAGAAGATGTCCAAGTTTTTGGCAATTTCTCTGGGAAACATCAAAAACCTTTACGATGAAAAGTACGATAAGGGCTCCTTTATCAAAAATATTATCCTCGATAACATTCTTCCCAGTGATATTTACATCAAGTCCAAGGAGCTGCATTTCAACACCGAAGAGATGCGCGTCGTCTTCTTGATCAAGTTCTTTGGCAAAACCGATATGCTCCCGTTTGAAATGCTGCAAAATATGTTCCCCGAAAAGACCAAGGATTACGTGATCAGCGTTGGCGAGCACGATATCGTATTGGTCAAGGACGTAAAGCCCGGCACCGAAAACAAGGAATTTGAAAAGATCGCTACCAACATTGCCGATACGCTCTCTGCAGAGTTTTACATCAAGGTTGCAATCGGTATCTCCACGGTAGTTGAAAATATCAAGGATCTGGCACGCGCGTATAAAGAGGCGCAGATCGCGCTGGAGGTCGGCAAGGTGTTCGAAAACGAAAAGAACATCATCAGCTACGAAAACCTCGGTATCGGCCGTTTGATCTATCAGCTTCCCACCACGCTGTGCGAAATGTTTTTGCAGGAGGTCTTTAAGCGCGGAAGTGTTGAGTCGCTCGACCGCGAGACGCTGCAAACCATTCAATCCTTCTTTGAGAACAGCCTCAACGTATCCGAAACGTCGCGTAAGCTCTTCGTTCACAGAAACACGCTGGTCTATCGTTTGGACAAGATCCGTAAGATGACGGGATTGGATCTGCGCGATTTCGAGCACGCGGTCACCTTTAAGGTGGCGTTGATGGTAAAGAAGTATCTCAGCTCCAAGCCCATCAAGTTTTGACATATCAGCTTGACGGCGCAATCATGCGCGTCAAACAGAAAACGGAAAGCGAAATGCACGGGTTATTCCATGCGTTTCGCTTCCGTACTGTTATGCAAGCGCATAAGTTTGTGCCAACGTCCATAAAATAAGGAAGATGTTGCGCGTTCTGCGCAATGATAACACAATCTTCGAAAGGATCCCCAAAAAATGGACCAAAATAACGAATACCGAGGCGCTTACCAAAATCCGCCTCCCGCGCCGCCCGAACCTCCGCGCAATCAAAGGGAATGGCGTTGTCCGCTCAGCTTGTTGATCAGTCTGCTGTGCTTTACCGTGGTAGCTACCATG
>JAZQYE010000054.1:0-20740 GCA_045633385.1 Eubacteriales bacterium
TTTACGTACTTAACAGCGGTAGCTATTCGGTTACCATTCCCGTTGGAGAGTGGGTAACCCTCTCCTTGGTAGTGGATATGGTCACCGGTAACACCGAGTTCTACGTTAACAACGTCTATCGCATTTCTGCTCCTTGGGGCAAGACCAATTTGAGCTTTGATGCAGATAAATGGAACGTTGCAAAGATCAACAAGCAAACCTCTGCCGATAAGATCAGCGGCGGATTCTACGTAGATAACGCAAGAGTTCACACCTATGCCGAGGGAACCGATTACCAGACCATTCAAAATGAGTCCGATGGAATCATTCTGTACATGGACGTTACCAGTACCACCGGCAACACCTCTCTTTACGAGGCAGGCGTTGACGGTCTCGGCAAGGTCCTCAACACTCCCGCAGGCAAGTGCGGCTCGATCGAATACGCAGGCGTAGCACTTAAGCCCAAGACCTTGGATGCTTCCTTGACCGAGGGTCTGATTGCCCCCGCAGATACACCCAGCATTCGTATCTACAACGCGGGCGGTATCCGTTTTGGTACCAACCTCAGCACCAAAAAGCTTGCCGAGCTGCAGGAGCTGCAGGAGGATGGCTTTATCAAGTACATCAATATCGGTACGCTGATCGCGCCCGAGAGCTACGTCAAGGAGGCAGGCGAGTTCAGTATTGCAGCACTCAGCCAGCTTTCCTACGACGAGACCTATATTGACGTAAAGGCAACGTTGGGCAAGTACTACGAGGGTAGTGCAAGAGTTCTCAAGCAGGGCTACGATCAATGGTTTACGGGCTCTATCACCAACGTGCTGCTCGACAACCGTGAGCGCGACTTTGCGGCAATCGGATACGTAAAGATCACCCTTTCCAACGGCTCTGTAATTTACCGTTACAGCTACAACAACAAGGATATGACCCTTGTGGAAAAGTATGCGGCAAACATTGCTTCCGTTGCAAACACCGCACTCAAGGCAGGCGGATGGACCGAAAAGCAACAGCTGATGCTCAAGGACCTTGCCGCTAACGCAACGAGCCTGACTCTTTCCTCCAACGTGGTCAAAAACGTACAGACCAAGCGCAGCCAGATCTTCTTCACGCTGACGCAGGGCACCGACAAGACCACCGATGACGTTTACTGCCGTCTGACCTACGACGGTGCAAACGGCTGGAGATTGCAGGCTAACCCCACCGACTATAACCACTTTGAGGACGTTGGTGCAGGTCAGGCACTTTCCATTTACATGGGCGAGGGCTTCCAAGACGTTATGATCCCCTTGACCATCAAGGATGAGAACGGCAAGCTCAAGATCACTGCCGACAACAGTGCAACCTATGCAGTGCTCGATTACAAGACCTTTGGCATCGATTTCTACAGCGGTGCAGGCAAGCAGACCTACAACGTCAACTCCGTAACCAAGCTTGGCTCCAAGATGGTCATGACCGGTGCTTTGGATGCAAGCGAGGGTATTTACGGTGGTGGTGAGCGTTTTGATGCTTCCAACAGACGTGGTACCTCCATGAACCTCTTTACCTATGACGCGTACGATGCAGGCGGAACCTCCCGTACGGGTACTTACGTAGCGATCCCGCTCTTCTCCACCTCTCGCGGCGGCGGTATGTTCATCAACCGTTACGAGCCCATGATCGCAAACTTCGATCCCGCAGGTGCGGCAGGCAATTGGCGCATCTCCTTGGATAACGACCTGATCGATACCTACTTCTACTCCACCGGTAAGATGAGCGACGTGCTCAAGGCATACACCGATATGACCGGTCACGCAGCTCTGCCCGAGGAGTGGGCACAGGGTAACCTGATCTGCCGTTATTCTCCCGACTACGGCTCTTTGGAGGGTATCAGCGGTAATGCGGACGGTGTTATTTGGTTCTATCAGCTTACCGAGATCCCCAGCTACAACACCTACTATACCGATAGTGCCGCAAAGAATAAGGTAACCGCTACTTCCACCTTTAAGAACGGTACGTTCCTCTATAACAGCAGTGGAACCCGTATGTACCGTTACGTTGTTGAGGGCGCAGAGGACGTCAACTACAACGGCAGAACGGGTGAGACCTACTTTATTCGTGTCTGCAAAAAGAGCGGTCCCTCCGGTGCAGGTGTCATCTACATTATCGAGAGCCTGATCGATGCAGGTATGATGCCCACGGCGGTTGTGCTCGAGGGTCATGGCTGGGATCAGATCTCTACCAACGCCACTCAGTACGCAAGCCTGAAGTCCATTGCCGATTATCTGGACGAGCTTGACATCAAGCTCACCGTTTACATGGGTATTGCAAGCATCAGCGGTCATATGAAGGGCTATAAGTCCGAGTATCAGGTGTGGGCAAGCATTTACGAGTACGATTCCGTTACCGGTACCAAGGGCGAGCTCATTGACCGCACCTACAAGATTCCCAAGACCGACTACTCCGATAACCCCGATACCGTTGCTTCCGGCGGTACACAGCAGTATCTTGATATCACCAACCCCGAGGCGGTTGATTGGTACATGAACATTGTGTGGGATCAGATGATCGACCTCGGCATCGACGGTGCAAAGATCGACTTCTGCGAGACCATGCCCAACGAAGGCTACTACAAGGGCATGACCGTAAACAGCAAGGTTGTTGACGGCTACGTCGAATACGATTGGCACAACGAAAAGATCTTTGAGGGTGACACCGTTCACCACGCATACCCCTCTTACTTCATCTCCTTGTTCTACAAGAGCATGATGGAGCAGAAGGCTGCAAAGAACATCGACGACGGCTTTGTTGTTCTCTCCCGCGGAGGCGGCATCGGTTCTCAGCGTAACCCCTATTTGTGGGCAGGTGACCAGACCCGTCGCTTCCTCAACCTCTCCACTCAGCTGGCAGCGGTTATCAACTCCGGTATTTCCGGTATCCCCTTCATGACCTACGATATGGCAGGTTATGCATACAAGAATCTGCCCGACGGTTACTTTGGTAACTACACCGTAGCAGAGTACGACGGCAATCTCTTCATTCCCGATCTCAAGGCTGCCGAGCTGTACGAATCCGAGATCTTTATCAGATCCATGCAGTACACCATCTTCGGTAACACCGTTCAGACTCACGGTGACGTTCGTCACTTGTACCACCTGACCTCCGAGGCACAGGAGATCGCTGAAATGTACGATGCTTTGCACACCGAGCTGATGTGGTACTCTCAAAAGACCTCTCAGTACGCTTGCGACACGGGTATGCCTATGATCCGTCACATGGTACTGCAATATCAAAACGATGCCAATGTCATCAACATTGACGACCAGTTCATGTACGGCGATGCATTGCTGGTAGCTCCTATCCTTACCTACAACGCAAAGACCGAAAACGGCAAGCGCGTGCTTGACTACGGCTCCGACGCTACCCGTACGGTATATCTGCCCGCAGGTACTTGGATCGACCTTAACAGCGGTAAGACCATTGTTTCCAAGGGCGAGACCGTTGAGGTTACCGTTGGATTGGCACAGATCCCCGTATTCCTGAACACCGCGTCCGAGGATGCGGCTGAGCTCCAAAAGGTATTCAACTCCGCAGTTTGGAGAGATATCAAGAGATATCAGTATTGATTTTAAACGCACGCTCGCGCCTGCCATCGTGCAGGCGTGGGCTTGAGCGGTCAATTTTGGTCATTTTGCTGTAAAATATGATCGTTTTTGTGTAATATGTACAAAAATGAAGCATCGTTTTGTAGCAATATGCCAAAAAAAGTTTATTTTTCAAAATGCTCTTGACAAACTACTTTGAATGGAGTATAATAATACTGTATCACAACCCCCCCACCCAAAAAAAACACAAAAAGGAGATCGTTTCTTATGAAAAAGTATCTTATGATTCTTCTTGCTATGTGTCTGGTAGTTTGCATCGTAGCTTGTGGCGGTAACAAAGAACAAGAGACCACCACTGAAGATCCCGGCGTAGAGAACACCACTCCCGGCGAGGATGCTACTGATGAGACCACTACTGAAGACCTTGGCACTCTGCCTCCTGCTGACGAGGTTAAGGACCCCGCAGAAAAGGATCCCTTCAGAAAGTAAGAACAACTCAATTAGGGTTACCGCAATTGCGGTAACCCTAATCTTTTTTATCTTTGAGGGGGGGAGTGTTTTTCCAAAACAGTGCCTCCCACAAAAAGCCAAAGTTCCTATTATAAAAATTCAAGGAGGGACTTGACAAAACGGGGAAAATTGTGTATAATAAAAGAAGTATGATATACTCGCATGAATAGTGCTTTTTTCATACAAGATCTAAACACAGGGAGGTGTAAAAATGGTAGAATTATGGATTCTGATTGTTGCTGTTGTAGCCGCATTTGTTGTAGCCGCTGCGATTGGTTGCGGAATTGGTTTTTTGATTCGCAAGAACATTGGCGAGAAGAAGATCGGTTCGGCAGAGCAAGAAGCAAAGCGCATTATGGATGACAGCAAAAAGAACGCCGAGGCAAAAAAGAAAGAGATTCTTTTAGAAGGCAAAGAAGAAGTACTTCGTTTGCGCAACGAGACCGAGCGTGAGCTCAAGGAGCGTCGCACCGAGGTATCTCGCCTGGAGCGCCGCATTGCGCAAAAGGAAGAAAATCTGGACAAGAAGACCGAAGCGTTGGAGCGCAAGAGCGAGCAATTAGACGAAAAGCTGAAAGCAAACGACGTAGTGCGTGAGCAGATCAACGGCGTTTTGAGCCAACATCTGGCGCGTTTGGAGGAAATTTCGGGCTACACCGCAGAGGAAGCAAAAGCAGAGCTTTTGAACCGTGTAGAATCCGAGACCAGACACGAGATGGCACAAAAGCTGGACGAGCTGGAAACGCAGTTTAAGGAAGAAGCTGACAGCAAGGCAAGAAATTTGCTCTCTTTGGCAATTCAAAGATGCGCTGCCGATCACGTAACCGAGGCGACCGTTTCCGTTGTGGCTCTGCCCAACGAAGAAATGAAAGGACGCATCATCGGTCGTGAGGGTAGAAACATTCAAAAGCTGGAGACCCTTACGGGAGTTGAGCTGATCATCGACGATACGCCCGAGGCAATCGCGATTTCGGGATTTGATCCCGTTCGCCGTGAGATCGCAAGAATGACGCTGGAGAAGCTGATCACCGACGGTAGAATTCACCCCGCACGCATTGAGGAAACGGTTGAAAAGTGCCGCAAGGAAGTGGAAGCCGTTATCAAGCAGGCAGGTGAACGCGCAACCTTTGAGGTCAACGTACACGGCATTCATCCCGAGCTGATCAAGCTGTTGGGACGCTTGCGCTACCGTACCAGCTACGGTCAAAACGTGCTCCAGCACTCCATCGAGGTGGCATGGCTGGCAGGTATTATGGCAGATGAGCTTGGCGTTGACGGCGCAATGGCACGCCGCGCAGGCTTGTTGCACGATATCGGCAAGGCATTCCCGCAGGATATGGAAGGCTCGCACGTAGAGCTGGGTGTTAACGCACTCAAAAAGTACAAGGAGAATGCAGACGTCATTCACGCAGTCGAGGCACACCACAACGACGTGGAGCCCCGTACCATCGTCGCAATACTCGTGCAGGCGGCAGATGCTGTTTCGGCGGCAAGACCGGGCGCACGTCGCGAGGATATGGAAAACTACATCAAGCGCTTGCAAAAGCTGGAGGAGATCGCCGTTGGCTTCCAGGGAGTGGATAAGGCATTTGCTATCCAGGCAGGTCGTGAGATCCGCGTAATGGTCAAGCCCGAGGTCGTTAGCGACGAGGGCATGAAGCTGATCGCAAGAGAAATGGCAAAGAAGATTGAGGATGAAGTGAAATATCCCGGTCAGATCAAGTTGAATTTGATTCGCGAGACCCGTACCGTAGATTACGCAAAATAATCTCCAATCCAAACGGATTTTATCATAATATATTTTACTGTGATGAAATAACAGCCGCGCGGCGGCTTCCGATAAATAAAACTCCAAGAGGGGGAAGACGCCAAGCTGTGCCTTCCCCCTCTTGGAGTTTGTCGGTAATGCGGAAAAAAGTCGAAAGAGGGCGAGGCTTTTTTGTAAGGGGTATTGCAAAACAAAATGAAATGTGATACAATATAGAAAAAGCGGGTCAAAACCAAAGGAGAAAGTGCAATGGCGTTTCAAGAATATTTGGTATATACGGGTCAGCTCTTGCTGTTAACGCTTGGCGTAATCGTTGTTTGCGGATTGATGGCATGGCTGGCACAGCGGATCTTTGTGTATTTTGTGGGCTCTGGCTCTATCGGTGTTATATACACCTCCTCTGTGATCGGTACGCCGATCCACGAGCTGGGACACGCGATCATGTGCTTGATCTTTGCGCATAAGATCACCGACATCAAGCTCCTGCTCCCCCCCAATCACCCATCGGGGTCGCTTGGCTACGTAGAGCACAGCTACAACCGCAAAAACGTGTGGGCGGTGCTTGGCAACCTCTTTATCGGTGTCGGCCCTATTTTCAGCGGACTCGGCGTTATGATCTTAATGCTGTATCTTTGCTTTCCCACGCAGTGGGGCGCTTACCTGCAGACTTCCAGCCTGTTGGCAGAAAGCGCACCCACCTTTGGCGAGATCTTTCGCGGCGTGCTCTCGCTCCTGACCTCGCTTTGGAGTGGCTTTTCTACCGATTGGTTCCGTTCCTTGCTCGGACTTGTCGTTATTCTTTCGGTATCACAGCACGTCACACTCAGCGGTGCAGATATCAAGGGTGCACTTTCGGCTATGCCGCTCTATCTTGCCATTACCATGATTTTTGCAGGCATTTCGCTGGGTGCGAGAACCTCGGTGCTTGCGGCTTTGTGGACGTTCAATTTGCGCATTTTGTCGCTGTTCAGCATTTCTATTGCTTTTTCCATGATGTGGATCGCGCTTGCCCTGCTGATCTATTTGCTCCGCCGTGCAAGAACGTGGTTCTAACGCTGAAATTACATACAAGGAGATTGATATGAGAGCCTACGTAGAACAATTTTTAAACGATTATTCCTACTCTGCGGCAGATGCGGCTATCCTGCTGAAAAATTACGACGCCGTGGTTTCCAACGCTCAAGCAAAAGCCCTTTGGGACGAGCTGATGGCAGGTTACGATGCGGACGTACACTTTGACGTAAACGCAGGCATCGACCGCGTTGTAGAGCTTGCAGAGCCGTTGCAAACGCACGCATACACACTTACGCTGTTGTACCTGATCTGTTTGAGCCGCAAAACACGCGCGTATTATGAGGAGCAGGGAATTGATCTTTCTATTTACCGCGCGTCGATGTTTGATCTGTACTACAAAAACGAGGAGTGCCGTGCGGTGTACGGCATTTGCGGCACGTTTGTAGGCAAGTGGTTTGCTCGTTTTTACGATCTGACCCGTTTTGCGCTTGGCAGATTGCAGTTTGAATTGACCGACCTGAAGTGCGACTACGAAAAGAACGGTGTCAAGCTTGCGGCAGGCGCAAAGGTCATCAACATTCACATTCCCCGTGCGGGAACGCCCATCACGCCCGCGAGCTGTGACGATGCGTTTGCGCAGGCGGCAAAGTTCTTTGATGCCGCCCTGAACGGTTCTCCCAAGGTGTTCGTATGCCACTCCTGGATGCTGTTCCCCAAGCACCGCCAAATGCTCAAGCCGACCTCGAACATTCTGCATTTCCTCTCTCGCTTCGACCTGCTTGAAAACGGCGAGTATGATAACTACGACGAAACGTGGCGTATCTTCGACCGTCGTTACTGTGGCAACCCCGATACCTTGGGGCGCGCAACCTCCCTGCACAGAGCCTACGCCGACCGCATCAAAGCCGGCGAAAAAACAGGCTGGGGCTACGGTGCTTTTTTGTATCAGTGATTTTGGAAAAGGGGAACTTTTGAAAGAGTTTTTTGTCGCATTTATAGGAATGACTAAACGGGAGTGTGTAGCTCCCGTTCCTTTATTTTGGGCAAACACTTCTTGCTTTACATTGTACGCCCCTCAAAGCGAAAGCCGCCGCGACCCCCACCGACTAAGGGAGTTGTTTACAATTAAAAAACAGAAAGGGAACCAAACGTTCCCTTTCTGTTTTTTAATAAGCGTTATAAAGATTTTGAAGGGGTGTGGGGGAACTTTTTCAAAAGTTTCCCCACAAGTCTTCTGCAAAATTATTTTGCTTCGGGGACGTACTGAGGATTCTTGAACTTTTCAAGCGTCAGGTTCATTTCCTCGTTAGCAGTTTCGAGGTTGGTGATCATTTTGCTGTAAGCGCTTGCGGAAACGGTATCAACGTTGAGGATATCGTTCTTGTAGCCGCCCCAGTTATAGAGCTGAGCAATATCGTAAACCATGGAGGTTCTGATAATATCCATGCACTCACGGGAGCCCATATCGGTAGCGACCGTCATGTACATGGTCTTTTGGTAGTAAGCGTCCATGGTGGATTCCTTCTTAGAGGAGTAAACAGCCATTACGTGGAAGAGCAGAGCAGCGTTCTCCTTGTTGGTGCACATTTGAGGAATTGTCCAAAGGTGTACGCAGTCCTGGAAGTAAACGGCACTGTAGTACTGACCGTCCTGTGCATCCTCATCGTACATAGGAGTAGGAAGAACGCCGTAGCCCTCGTCGTAGTAGTCACCGGAATAGAGCTGCTTGCGAACGTCCCAAAGAATGAAGTCAACAAACAGAACCGCGCCTGCCTTTACGTTAGCCATACGCTGACCGGAAACGCTACCGATCCAAGGATTCTTTGCATGGTTGATGTTTTGGAAGAGATACTCATAAACCTCTTGAGCGTAGTCGTTATCAATTGCAAACTCGGGGTAACCGTCCTCGTCAACGTTGCTCAAGCGAGCGCCTGCACTGTAGAAGTAGTACAGAGGAGCTGCAGAGTAAGCAAAGTAACCAAGCGTATCACCCTTGCCAACGTCAACGGTTCCGTCACTCTTGTTTACGTCAATGGTCGCAAGCTCGGCAATGGTCAGCATGGTATCCATGTTCCAAAGCTTTTCGGTAACTATGGTGTAGGGGCTTGCGTAAGCGTCGTCGCCAAACAGGTCAACGATCGTCTCGGAGAGATCCTTGTACATACCAAGGTTTACAATGGTGGATGCGGTGTTGTCCATGGTGGAAATGTTCATGTCGCCGCTCAGGTAATAGAGCTTACCACCCATGGAAAGATCCTTGATGGAGTTTTGGTCGTATGCCTTGTGGTCGAGCTCGATAAAGTCAAGGGTGTTGATGTCCTGCAGGAGGTTGGAGGTTGCAGCGGTAGCCGCACCAACTGCCAAAATAATGGCAAGGTCAAACTTTTCGCTGTTCTGATAGAAACCACTCAACTCCTTGTACATATTGCCCGTGGAGTCCTGCTGAAGAATGCGGCAACCAAAGTCCTCTTGAATGGTTTGATTACGGGTGTAAACCGCAAACGAGAGGGCGTCCTGAGAGGTCTCTGCTACCCAAAAGTCCTCACAGTAGAAAGAGGTGTTACCACCGTTTGCCATGTCTCCGCCGTTTTCCTTGGAGCGAACGTACGCCTTGTAAACGTAGGGAACGCCATTGGTGCTCAGGTCCTTCTTTTCAATGTAGTCGGGGTCTTTTGCCGTGGTGGTCTCGTCTTCGCCACCGGGGGTCTGGGAATTGCCGTTGTTGGTAGTGGTCTCTTCGCCGCCATCGCCACCGCAAGCGGCAAGGCAAGGAACGAGCATCAGGATCGCCAGCAACAAAACTGCAATTTTGGTCAAGAGTTTCATTTCTTTTCTCCTTTTTTTGTTTTGCACCGCGGGGGCGGTGACTTGTTTTTATTATATCATAATTTAAAACGACTTTCAAGTACTTATCTAAAAAATGTATGGATGATCGGGAAAAAAGCGCGGTGCTCGCTCCAAAAACCTCTTTTTTTTGAAAAAAATGCAAAAGAAGTGCACGCTTTTTTGAGGATATTCGCAAAAAGACTTGACAAAACCCAAAAAAGAAATTATAATATTAGTATGGATGCTTGTTGCAACCGCAAAACGGTTGAAAATCAATAGAAAAGAGGAGAGTATTATGGCGAAGCAACAAAACGTCAAGGTGCCCAACGCCGTCAAGCGCGACAGCGCAAAGGTGCGTGAAATGAAAGAGGATTACCTTGTTACCGTTTATCAAAAAGAAAAAAATCTGAAGCGTTGGAAAAGACGTGAGGGATGGCGTTCCTTCTTTGGCTTTTTAATGGTGCTGGCCGTTTTGGCAGGCATTGCCGCTGCCGTTTACATGTGGTACGTTGACCGCTTTGAGATCACCGACCAAACCTTGATCAACATTGCCATTTGCCTTGGTGCAGGCATTGGTGCTTGCATCGTGCTCGGCTTGATCCGCTTGGCGATCAGCTGCGGCTGCAAAAAGGCTTACATCAGCTTTAACACTAAGGCAGAGCACGCCGACATTAAGCTGGATAACCTGAAGAGAGAAAAGATCGACACGGTTCTGCAAAACCAGATCGTGATCTCGGTTCGTTCCGTATTTGAAACCTTGATCGAGTATGAAAAGCTCGCAAAGGGTGAGCCGGAGGACGACGAGGACTACGATTACTTTGACGAATCGGAGTGCGGTGACCCCGAGCACAAGATCTTTACGGGCTCGGTTGACTCTGCACTGGTTTACATCGACAATAACGAGGCAGGCGCGTTGGATCTGGATAGCCCGTTCTCCTGCTTCCGCGTAGAGCCCGGTCTGCATTCCTTGAAGCTGGTCATCAAAAAGACCTTTCCCGGTACCAACAAGTGTTTGGTGCTCGAAACTCCCGTTAACCCCATCAATCTCGACGGCGACTACCGCATCGTAGTTTATACCTTGACCTCCAAGCACCTGCGCGGCAACATCAAATATAAGCTGCAGGTTACCGAGTATGACGATATGGTCATCTTTATGCGCGAGGGTCTGACCGTAGATGAGTTTGCAAAGTGGTACAAGATGGACGAGATGAGCTACCATTTGTGGAAGAGAGCAACCAAGCTCCACAAGCAGATCTATGGTGAGGTAGAGAGCGAGGAGGAGACCGAGGCAAGAGAAAGAGGCTACTTTGGCGACGAGACCGTTACCATGGAACAGCTTTCCGAGCGCATTCGCAACAACTACCACGATGCGCGTTTCTCCAGCAATCAAAAAATGGAGATCCACGCAACCTTTTCTCGTTCCCGCGAAAAGAACCAATAAGAACGTAGTTTAATACCGAATTGATAAAAAAGAACCGTCTCGAGTGAAAGCAATCGAGACGGTTCTTTTTGTATTTACTCTTCCGTTTTCAGCATCGAAAACTCCATTTGTGCAAGAATGCGCATGGGGTCTGCATCAAAGAGCGTGGCGTCAAGGCGGGTTGCATCTGCCGGTACACCGTCGATCATGGGCGGGCAGTATTCCTCTAGCTCCATGCCAAGGGCTTCGCTCCTTCCCGTCATGGCAACTGCCAATTCATCGGTCGAAACAGCATCCGACGGATAGTTAAAGCGGCAACGCGGCTCGTATGTTTGGTACGTGATAAAGTCGCGTACCTCGCAATCGGGAACAAAGTGACGGCGGAAGAAATCTGCGATCAAGAGATGATCCTCGCGCTCCCAAGAGTGCTTGGTTTCGGTCAGCCTAAATTCGAAGTTTTCGCCAGCCTTCATACTGTGATAGACCGTGTCCACCTTTCGCGCGGCGCGGCGGAACAGATTGGCAGGGAAGAAGTGGTCAAACTCACCGCTGCTGATCAACAAAGGCTTGGGTGCAAACGTGGCGTAGATCTCCCACATATCCGCAAGATAGGTGCATCCGCGCAACAAATTGCAGCAGCAATGTGCCTTTTCCTTTTGCATGGTGTAAGCAAAATCCGAGGGATAGCCGCTGGATGCCAACGCCGCAAGGTGCGGATTGGTCGCCGCCAAAAAGAGCGTCAGCGTACCGCCGCCCGAGTTGCCGCAGGCACCGATCTTATTCGTATCGACAAAGGGCTGTTGAAGCAGCCAATCGATCCAAGCATTGGTCTCCCGAACGATCATGCCCTGCAAGGTAATGCCACAGCACAAGGGAGCTTTGGAGTGCCAATGCCCAAACTGTTCACGCGAGCCTTGACCAAGGTTGTCGCTTGCCAGTACGATCATGCCACGCGCCGCAAGCTGAAACGCCATCTGCTGGTATCCCTCGCCCATGCGCCCCACGGGGCTGTGCCCGTTGCAAAGCACGACTGCAGGTGTTTTTTTGCCCTCATAGCCCTTGGGCAAAAACAGCGTTGCCTCACCGTAGCAATGCTCCCACGAGCAAAATTGCAAAATACGAACTGTTACGTCGTCGTGTATCTCGTCGGTTTGATCCAGGATATTGATCTCCGGTACGGGGATCCGATCCAGGCAAAGCATTTGCTCTACCTCGCGTATGATCTGTGCGCGTTGCTCTGCATCGGCAGGGTCGCGCAAAGGCTTGGTGAGGATCGCTTCGGCAAAGCGCTTTTCATAAGCGTCAAACACCTGTGCGGTGTAACGTGCATTCTGATATTCTTGCATTATGATTGATCTCCTTTTTCAAAGGACGGGTTGCGTTGTGTCGGCGTTGTTCCCGTCATTTTTTTATAGCAACGGCAAAAATAGCTCTCGCTGGAAAATCCCATCGCCTCCGCCACCTCCGACACCGTTACGTCACCGTCGGAGAGTAGCTCCTTTGCCCGATCGATGCGTAATTGATTGCGGTATTGTACGGGCGGCATTCCAAATCGTTCGACGAACAGCGTGCGAAACGAGCTGATGCTGATGTTGCACACGGCGGCAAGCTGTGAGATGGGTAGATTTTCAAGATAACTTGCGCGCAACAGATCTACGCCGGGCTTGATCTTTAAAAAGCTGTCGCCCTCAGGAATAAAGCGCTCGCTGTAGCTGACGCTCAAATAAGCAAACAAACGGTAGATCAGCTCCTTGCGCCGAAAGACCGATATCGATTCCGCCTGATCGCACGCACGTGCCGCCTTGTGAAAGAGGGCGAACAGATCGCCGTCGTAGCAATCGCTGACAAGGATCTCCATGCCGTCGGCAAGCGTTAACGCATCACCGTCGAGTGACATATCAAAATTGATCAACGAAAAATTGGTGTATTCCTCGGCAACGCGCATCTGATACCGTGCGCCGCTTGGCAAAAAGACCATATCTCCTGCTTTTGCCTCCAATATCACGCGCTTTTTTTCGTCAAAAAAGATCTCCTTGCCGGAAAAAAGATAAAGTAAGCCGTGATGCGGGCGACCGCGATCGAGGTAATCGACCATGCGCCCGAGCGGACGAATGCCTGCCTGAAACAGGACGTTATCCAAGCAAACGTCGGAGTCTCCAATGCTCGTCCAATCCAATTTACGCATCGTAATCTCCTGTGTGGAGCAACACCTGCTCCAGCACCTGCTTGCAGTAGCCGCAGGCGTCGCAATCCTTTGAGCAGGACGAGGTGCGCTCAAACCAATCGGCAGGAAAGGCGGCATTGTTGATGACGTAGGGCGCAATGGCTCTGCCGTGTCCCGGCTCAAACAGATCGAGTGTGTTGCCAAAGTAGTTTCTGCGCGCGTAGGCGTCGATCACCATACCGGGCATATCGTGCATACGCGTGGCGAGCTTGACTGTGTCAAAGAGCTCGTCGTAATGATGCAGATCCTCGGGGCGCACCCAGGTGTTTTCGAGGAGCATATGCCAATTTTCGCGCTTTTTCAATTCGCGCCAGCAAACGTAGGGCATAAAGTCCTTCATGTTTTGCATCTCACAGACTTCTGCCTCGTGTGCGACGAGGTTGTCGTGAAAGGTCTGACCCGAGCAAAAAGCAAAGCAACCGCTGTTGGCAAGCATGATCAGCTTTTTGCCGTGCTCGTCTGCCCAACGCTTCAGCTTGCGCAAATGCGGCAGGTCGCGGTTGTGATCGCGTTGAACGTGAAAGGAGTCGAACAGATCGGAGAGATATTCCATGCCCTTAACGGTACCGATGCGCATATTGACCGATGCGCGCACCTCGATTTGCGGAAAGTGCTTTTTGATGACGTGTGCCACCGCCAAGGAAGCCGTAGTAACGATCTCCACGCCGCCCACGCGCTCCTCCAGATAGCGAAGCACCGAGATCACCGTGTTGGCGAACTTTTCGGACATGGCGTGTGCACCGTAGCAGTTGCCGTTAAAGAGCAGGTCGAGCTTGACGCCAAGGCTCTTGATGGCGATCAGCTCCTGCTCCAGACGCGCCTGCGCGCTCCAATCGGTGTAGCCGTGCATGGTCGCCACGCCGCTGCGCCCCGTAGGAATATCCTGCCATGCAAAAAAGACCTCGGAGATATGCTCCCGATATACCTGAACCAGGCGTGAGAAGCTCTCCGTACCCGGTGCGGTCAATTGAAATCCAACTGAAAATTTCATAACGTCCTCCTGATGAAAAAGCCGTAACAGCGCGGCTTTTGTGGTGCAAAAACGGCGGGAAACGTACACACATTTCCCGCCGCCAATGACACATGATCGTTGTTTTTAATCGGTATCCGATTCTTCCGCTTTTTTGGTATTGGGCGAATCTAAATTCGTATAAGGCGGAATATAGTCCAATTCAACGGAGTTTTGAGACCAATCCACTCTCCAAGGCTTTTCGGTACGGAAGGGGTTTTCAAATTTATTCTTCAACAGTCCGCGCTTTTCAAGGCTGATCATGCAGGCACGCGTACAGCCCTTTGCACCGCAAACGGCTTTACCCGTGTTGTACAAATGCGGCGGCGCTTTGTAGAAGGGGGAAACGTCTGAGGGCTTGTAATTCCCCTTGAAGAATTTGGTGGATTCAAAGTATTGACCCTCTTCGCCTTCCTCGCACTTAACAGCACCCTGGAAGGTCTTGTCGCAAAGCTCCATATCGATATCTGCCCATTCCAGATCGTAGCCTCCCACGTTTGCCTTAATGGTGCGGTCTGCGGGAATACAGCCGCCGGGGCACTCGCGTACGCAAGCCATACAACGGTTGCAGAGTGTACCGGGCTCAATGATCGGGTCGGGCTCCAGCTCCAGCTCGGTAATGATGATACCAACGCGAACGCGGGGACCAAACTCGGGAGTCAACAGCATCTTGGAGTAGCCGATTTCGCCCAAGCCGCACAAAAATGCCGCAATACGCAGGTTGATCATAACGTCGGGCGCCGCTTTGCCGGGCGCTACGGGACGGGAGAAGTTCTCCTTCATGTAACCAACGTTATCGATTGCTCTCCAGTCGCTTTGGTGACCCATGGGAACTGCCTCGTAGCCGGCATCCTCGATCATTTTGCTCAAATTGATAACGGTCATAGGCATATAGAGGTATGTAATTCCACCGTAGCCCATAGCGGAATAGTTGGAGAAATAGGTTCCTTCCTCCAAGCCTCTGAGAGAGCCGCGCAAAACACGGAAGCCCAAAGCAATAATGGATTTTGCGCGAGGCATGATCTGCTTGGGATCCATTTGGAGAGGTGCGGTGCTCCATCTGTCAATAGAACCGATACCAACGATATCGGCACCCATGCGAAGAGCCGCCTCTTTGATCTGCTGTGAAGTGATCATATCGATCTCCTTTTTGATGAAAACAAATTCGTGCCTACCGTACGGTTTACACGTTAATTTCATTTTACCACATTTTTATAGCTATTTCAAGACACAATTCAATATTTTTTAGCACAAAACGCCAAAAATCATATTTTAATACAGCCACGTGCCAATCGGCGTGACGTCAATGACGATACCGCTGACCACGGCGATCGACCACAGAATGAGCAACACGCGGAAGGAGTCCCAAACGGGGCGGTTGTTGCGGAACAGAATTGCCAAGCCGATGCCCGCGTTGACCATCAGACCCGAGAGCATAGCGCCACTGCTCAAAACACCCTCCAGATACAAAGAGGTCAGCACTACCGAGGAGGCGCAATTGGGGATCAAGCCCACCAAAGCCGCCAAAACGCTGCCCAAAACGGGACGGTTGAGCACCAGCGCACTGATGTTCTCCTCACCGATGAGTTCAATAGCGCCGGTCATTACAAATGTAAACAGCAGCAAAAACAGCGCGATGTAGCCCGTGTGCTTAAGGGCGGAGAGCACAAATCGGTCGCCGCATTCGCAGTTTTCACGTTCGCAAAGCTCCTCGATCTGCGGCTGTTGCTCCTCGTGCTTACGGGATCTGAGCAAACGCAAAACGGCGTCTATGGCAAAGCCTGCCGCAATACCGATCACCATTTTCGTGCCCAAAAGCTTGAGCATTAAGGGGAGCGATGCACCGCCCGAGATGAGAATGGGGAGCATTTCATCGGACGTGGAAAGATATACGGCAATGAGCGTGCCCATGGTCACGATGCGACCCGTGTATAAGCCGGTCGCCGCGGCAGAAAAGCCGCATTGCGGAAGCATGCCGAGCAAGCCGCCAAACAAGGGACCGACCTTGCCGGATCCGCGGAGCCAACGCTCGGGCGCGCCGCCTGCCTTGTGCTCCAAAAATTCCATCAGTAAATAGGTCAAAAACAAAAAGGGCAATAATTTTGCCGTGTCCGTAACGGTGTGGAGCAGGACGTGCAAAAATTCGTGTAACCATTCAGGCATGGATCTGCTCCCCCTTTCTGCCGCAGTCGGCACAAATGCCGTACAAGACCGATTGACCGCAATCTACCGCAAAGCCGTGCTCCTGCATCAGGTGCGCGGCAAAGTCGGCGCTTGCGTGGCAGTCCAAGTGGTTGATGCGACCGCAAACGGTGCATTTTTGGTGAAAGTGGTGCTTGCAATCGCAGGTGTCTCCCACGTATTGATAGACGTTTGCGCCTCTTTCCTCGTTGCGGAATTTGCGTATGACCTCAGCATCGCACATTTCGGTCAAGTGGCGGTAGAGACTGCTTTTTCCGACAGACGCCTGCGCGCTGACAGCCGAGAAGAGCTCGTCCGCGGTAAACTGCCGATCGGGATTTTGTTGTAAAAACGCCGTCAGCGCATCGCGCCCAACGGTATGATAGTGATTTCTTTTCATTCTATATCCTTTTTCTTGAATTTGAGAACAGTTCTCAAATTATAACACAAAACCCCATGTTTGTCAAGCGTTTTATTGGAGAAAAGAAAAAAATATCGTAAAAGGGGTGCGCAAAGCAGACGTAACGGTGAAATTTATCGTACAGCTTCACTTTTTCGCGAAAAGAAGCAAAAATTTTTGCAGACCTCTTGCAAAGGGGCGGATTTTGTGGTATAATGTAAGCAATAAAATATATCTTATCGAGAGTAACGTAGTGACAGGCACGATGATGTTACAGCAACCTGCCGAGGGTAAGGTGCTAAATCCTGTTAGATGAGAGCCGAATGCTCCGTCTTTGCGGAGTTTTTTTGTTGTCAAAAAAAGAGATATGTTTTAGAATCAAACATATTACGAGGAGTACGAAATGAACAAGAAGTTATTTACAAGTGAGTCGGTGACCGAGGGACATCCCGATAAGATCAGCGACAAAATTTCGGATGTGATCCTTGACGTAATGCTGCGTCAGGATCCCATGTCCCGCGTTGCGTGCGAGACCTTTTGCACCACGGGCTTGGTATGCGTTATGGGTGAGGTCACCACGCGCGCGCAGGTCGATATACAAAAGATCGTGCGCGAGACCGTGCGTGAGATCGGCTACGACCGCGCAAAATACGGCTTTGACTGCGATAGCTGTGCCGTTATCACGTCCTTGCACGCGCAATCTCCCGATATTGCCATGGGTGTTGACAAATCCTTTGAGGCAAAGAACGGTGAGGGCGACGGCTTTGACATCGGCGCGGGCGACCAAGGCTTGATGTTCGGCTACGCTTGCAACGAGACCCCCGAATTGATGCCGCTCCCCATTTCTTTGTCGCACAAGCTGGCGCTTCGCCTGACCGAGGTGCGCAAAAATGGTACGCTCTCTTATCTGCGTCCCGACGGCAAAACGCAGGTGACCGTAGAGTACGACGAGGCAGGAAAGCCCGTTCGCGTTGATACCGTGGTCATTTCCTCTCAGCACAGTGCAGAGGTAAGCACCGACACCATTCGCGCCGACGTTATTCGCGAGGTCATCACGCCCGTGATCCCCTCCGGCATGATGGACGATGCGACCAAGATCTACGTTAACCCCACAGGACGCTTTGTTGTGGGAGGCCCTGCAGGCGATACGGGTCTGACGGGACGTAAGATCATTGTTGATACTTACGGCGGATACGCACGCCACGGTGGCGGTGCGTTCTCCGGTAAGGACCCCACAAAGGTGGATCGTTCCGCGTGCTATGCCGCACGTTACATCGCAAAGAACGTGGTCAAGGCAGGACTTGCCGACAAGTGCGAGGTGCAGGTCGCTTATGCGATCGGCGTTGCAAAGCCGGTATCGGTTCTGATCGACACCTTTGGCACTGCCCGCGTTGACGAGCACGCCATTGAAGAAGCAGTTGCAAAGTTGGTCGATCTTCGTCCTGCGGCGATCATTCAGCGTTTTGATCTGCGTCGCCCCATCTACTGTCAGGTAGCGGCATACGGTCACATGGGCCGTGAGGATCTCAGCATGCCTTGGGAGGCGTGCGACCTCGTTCCAGAATTGGAAAAGCTGTTGAAGTAATCGATAAAAATCGGGAGCTTGTTTTCAGGTGCTCCAAAAGAATGGCGTACTTGCATAAACGGTACGTCGCAAACAATAAAAAAGCGAATGCCCCTCACCGTTTGGTAAGGGGCATTCGCTTTTTGTATGGGGGAGTGGGACTTACGCTTGTGCGCCGTCCTTTTCCCGATAAATGAGTGCCGCAAGAACGACGGCACAAACTCCCGATAAAAGCTTTCCCACGATCATGGGGAGCACGTAGCGCTCATCAAATGCCGTGGTAAAGGCAAGGTGGCTTCCAAACACAAAGGCGGCGGAAACGGTAAATGCCGCGTTGAGCACCGTCCCCTTTTTGCACATCTTGTCCATTGTGCCAAAGGTGGAGGCGTTGGTCACCAGCGTGCCGAGCAGGGCGAGTGCCGATACGCCGTCGATGCCAATGCGCGCGCCGAGCTTGTTCAGTGGCTTGTTTAACAGCTTGGCAACCAAAAACATCAATGGGAGCGCACCCGAAAGGGTCACGCAGGCGTTGGCACAAATAAAGGAGGCATTCTCAAAGGTGTCAAAGTGCGGGCTCAGCTCCACCTTGGTCAAAAAGGTGAAGATCGACAGCGCAAGTCCGATCAACGCCAGCGCCTTCATCACCAGCCCAAACGCCTTAAAGCACTTGATGCAAGCCGCGGGCAACAGCACGAGTGCCGTGCCGATCACGGCGGAAATGACGATGAGTGGCAGCAGGTCAAGCAGGAGCGAGAGTGGGGAGAGTTTGCAGAGAAGTCCCGCTGCAAAGCAACCGACGGGAACGGTGACGATGCCGCACAAAAGTCCGAAAAACAGCTCCTTGTGCTGATCCTTTTTTACAAGCCCGAGCGAAAAGGGAATGGTAAAGGAGATGACGCACCCCAGCATGGAGGAGACGACAAAGGCATTGAAGTTACCGATCTCTTCGTTTTTGGCAATGCTTTGCGCCAGCGACATACCGCCCATATCGTTGGCAAACAACGAGGCGGGAATGATGGAGGGATCTACCCGCAACAGCGTGTAAAAGCCATCAAAAACGGGGGTCAGCCACACGCCGATGGCAGGGGCGATGACGATCATGCCGAGCATGGAGAGTGCCATGGGGCAAAAGAGTGAAAACGCCTTTTCAAACTCCTTTCCAAGCCCGAGCCGATTGCCAATGAGCCAATCGACACCGCCGAGCAGGGAGAATATCAAAATTACGATTTTAATAACGTCCATGATCCATTTGTGCTACGGGGTGCTCAGGCATCGATTGCCGTCAGGAGTGCGCGGCGCATCTTGGCGATGAGCGCGGCATCGGTGGTGTAATCGTCAAACGTGCGGCAGAGGCGATCGATCAGGTCAAGTGCCTTTTGCTGATCCTTTTCTCCAAGCAGGTGCAAAAGCTCGTAATCGTAAACGCCAAGGCGCTGCAAATGTCCGCGCACGCTGTACCACGGTGTGCCGTCGGCGGAGGGATAAACGACGAACGAGTTACCTGCGGGGAATTTTTCATCTCCTTTGCCCGTGCGGTAGCAGGTCTCCTTTTCAAAATCGGTGTTGTGTGCATGGTAGCCCCAATGCAAAAAGCCCTTGGCGCCGTACTTGTAGCACATCCACATGGGGAGGAGCGAGGCGGAGAGGGGCAGGTCGATGACGTGGTTCATGGTAGCACCTGCAGGGAAGCCGCAGGTATAGATCCACATTTCCTCGCCCATTTGACGGAGCTGCTCGTATGCATCAAAGTATTTTTCGTAAACGGCTTGCTTGACTACCCACACGTCGGGGCCACCGCCAAGCTCGGTACTCTCAACGGGGTCGTGAATGCGAACGGAGGGCATGAATTTACGGCAGATCGCCGCCACGATGCGGTAGCCCTCGCTGTTTTGGAACTGCGGCTCGTCCTCAAGGCATTGGAAGTATTGCTTTTTCCAGCCGTTTTGCTGTACGCACTCCCAAGCGCGCTTGAAATAGAGCGCGAGCTGACGGTAGCCCTCCAAGGAGGTGGCGTCCACGTTGCGATCCCACAAAAGTGCTACGGTAGGCTCATCCCACTTGATCCAACGGATCGAAAAGCCGCCCATGATCGCGTTAAAGCCCATAGAGAGTGCCAAATTTCCAACGTATGCGGCGTGCGAAAAATCAAAATCGATCACGCTGCCGTTCTCGTCAAGGATCGGCTCGCCCGAGGGGAGCATGAGGTAGTCGTTGCGCATATCGAGCTGATTTTGCAGGTACGCGCGCAAAATGCGGTCGTATTC
>JAZQYE010000055.1:0-13357 GCA_045633385.1 Eubacteriales bacterium
CTTTGTTTGCCATTTTATATTCTCCTTTCGGTACTTTGCAACAAAACACGCCCCAATACCTAACGGTAATAGGGACGAAGATCTTCGCGGTGCCACCCTTTTTGAAGCGTCAAAACGCTTCCGCTTTTTCACATACAAGTATATGCGGCGCCCATGGTAACGGAAGCGCACCCCGTCGAAGCCTACTGAACACAGCGTGTTGGTTCGGTTCGCCCTTGGAAGCCCATTCTCCAAGCCTTGCCTGCCGCAATCCCACCACCTGCGACTCTCTGAAAAGCAACCATTCTCGGATACTATTCTTCCTCATCGGTTTTTGCTGTTTATATATAATAGTATAACTCTTTTTTTTGCGTTTGTCAATAGGTTTGTGAAAAAAAGTCAAAAAAGAGCGGTGGTACTTTCTGTACACACCGCTTAATATTAAGGCAACCGCGTCACCAGCTCGTCTGTTGCTTTGCGCTTTTTGGCACGCAAGGGATCTCCGTCTTTGGCGTAGCCGAGCGTAATGACCAAACGTACGGGATACTCCAGTGAGCAGGCTTTGCGGATCTTTTCATCGTCGAGCCAACCGAGAATGCAGGTACCAAGACCTTGCACTGTTGCCTCTGCCGTAATGTATGCCGCCACGATTCCAATATCCATAGAGCGGTAATCGTTCCCCTTGACTTTAGCTCCGAGTGCCGCTGTTTTGACATACGGCTCCTCGGAAATCACGATCAGGATCGGTGCATCGGCGGCAAATTTGTTCAAGCCCATTCCCGTGGTCGCTTTTGCAACCTCTCGGGCGGTTTCGCCGCGACATACGGTAAGGTGATAGGGCTGACCGTTGCAGGCAGAGGGGGCAAGTCTTGCCGACTCCAAAATCGCGTTCAGCTTTTCTTCTTCAACATCACGGCTTGCATCATAAGCGCGGCAGGATTGACGGGCACAAGCGATCTCATAAAAATTCATGATATTCTCCTTTTCAACGAGGTTTTACAAACGATTGTGTGCACTACGGGAGAACCTTTGCAAAAAAAGTTCTCCCGTATGCCGTTCTTTTCTTATTCTAAATGTAACGCATCGGCATTGAGAAATGCGTGTGCGCTCAGGTGTGAGTCGGTTGGAATGGTGCGAGAGGCTTGACATTTTTTGCAGGTGACGCAAACGCCGCTGTCGGTGATCTCCGCTTCGTAAGCTCTGCCGTTATCCTCGGGGGTGCACTTGCAATAGATCTTTCCCTCGGCATCCATATCGTTGATGACGAACATTACGATATCAAGGATCTGCGGGTCGGGGAGCGTTTCCTCGTCGCTGTGGAGGGGATCAAAGCTTTTCAGTCCGCTTTTTTCCATCAGATCCAAAAGCTCCAGCTCGGTGCGCGCAAGCTCTGCCTTGACCTGATTGACGTCACCGAAGAATGCGAGCGCAAAATCTGCGGCGTAGGGGCAGGTGAGCGTAAACAGCTCCTTGCCGTAAAAGAGTGAGCTGTTTAGGGTAAATACGTGCGGTGTGGTGCAGATCATGCAGGGAACGGTCATGCGAACCTTTCCGTCCGCGGTGGAAACGATGGACATTTCGCTGTGACCGCAGGTGCACTTGAGCTTGATCATATCGGCGGAAAGCGCAAAGACGTTTACTGCGCTGATAACGCCTGCACCGCAGTGGGGGCAACGGTATGCAACGGTTGTTTGCTTGGAATCAAGTACCATGGCTGTGAGTTCCTTTTCTGTATTTGAGATGATCGATCAGTACAGTATATTCATACTGTCACAAAATGGCACGGAATTTTCCGTGCCATTTTGCGGATCAGAGATTTCCGATCTGATTATTTGGTAGCCGCGGCGGTAGTGGTCGTGGCTTCCGTAGGAGCGTTGGTGATCTTCTCCAGGTTGGTCTTGTTCATTTCGTAGCCGCCATCCTTAACGAGCTGTGCGATATGATCGCTGACCTCGGATTCAACCCAGCTGTCTCTTGCAGTACGGGTCCAGGTCTGCTCGGTGGAGAAGAAGAATGCAAAGTAGTAGCCGCCGTCCTTGGCCGCAACAACAGCCTTGTCGTTTGCCTTGCGGTCGGTGGAGGTCAACCAGTTCTTCAGGTTCTCATCCGTGATGCTTGCAGCGGTGAGGTTGGTGGAAACAGTTGCGCTTACAACGCTTTCCTTGCCGTTGTCGTCCTTGGTGGTAGCGGTCAGAGCCATGAATGCATCGGAGAGAGCAAAGCCGGTCTTATCCTGCAGCTGCTTGAGAGCCTTGTTTGCTTCTTTCTCTGTTTCGAAGAGCAGGTAGCCGCCGTAGTAAACAGCGTCTTCCTTCTTCACCTGCTTCATGGATTCGTCAACGAGATAAATGTTGTACGTTCCGGTTGCGTTGCCGCTGCTGTCGGTTGCGGGAACAAAGGTAATATCGTCCTTTACGCGGTCAAACTCGCGGTAAGCTTCCTTATCAGCGGTTGCTTCCTTGTACTCACCAATGCACAGCCACTCTTGGTAAGAGCCCTTGGTGGAGCTTTCGGGGTGAGACAGGGTAGAGGTCTTTCCGGTGAATGCGGAATCAAGTGCGGACTTGATAGCACGGAAGTAGCTGTAGTATTCGCTATCCGTGTAGGTGGTGTAGGTGATCTTGTAAGAGGTCTCGTTCTTGCTGGTGGTGGAAGCATCATCAGCGGTGGGAATGTCGGTTACCTTAACCACGTAGGAGGTTCCGTTATTATCGACCTGATAGTTCTTGCCCTTTTCGATCTTAGCGCTATCTGCATAGAGATAATCGAGGATTGCATCGGGAGCGGTGTTGGTAGCACCGGAGATATCGGGATCGGTAGTCGTAGCGGTATCTGCATCGGTGGGCATGTTCTCGGTGCCTGCGTTGAGCTTTTCAAGGAATGCCTTTGCAAGGTCGTTAGCAGACTTGTGCGTGGTGGTGTTCTTTCTGTCGTCGGTGGTGAGATCCTTCAGGATGAGATCATAGAAGCCCTTTACGGTTTCCTTGGCATCGTCCGAATCAAACTTCAGCGTGTCAAAGGTGTACTTCTTCCAGCCTGCCTTAACAGAGTTCTCGGTGGAGGTGCTGTCGCTGCCGGTGGTATCCTCGGCAGGGAATACGTATACCAGGTATACGCCGTCCTCACCCTGGATGATAGAGGTCTTACCCAAGTTCTTGGAGTTGAAGATGAAGTCGTAAACTGCATCGTCCAGACTCTCGCGAGTGGTGGTGTTATTGGAGTACTTGGTTGCTTCGATGCCAAAGAGTGCCAGCAACTTGGATTGGTAGATCTCGATATCAGATTTTTCGGTTGCGTTCACGTAAGCTTCAATCTGCTTGTAATCCTCTGCAACGTAGTGGTTAACAACGAGGGACTCGAAGTTCTCGTCCATGATGAAGTTCAAAACGTTGGTCTTGAATACCTCGTAGGTGAGGCTGTAGGTGGGAGCAGCGGTAGAGGTGCTCAACAGAGCTGCAAACTCCTCTTCGAATACGCGCAGAACTGCGCAGAACTCGGAATCCTCATACTTTACGTAGGAGATGGTGTAGAAGTTGGTGGAGGTTGTTTCGTCCTTTTCAACAGCAGTTACCTTAAATACGTAGGTAACGCCGTCGTTGTTGATTTGCATGGTCTGATCCTTTACAAAGCTTGCGCTCTTTGCGTAAAGAACCTCAAGGATCTCATTGGGAGCGGTGTTGTTGTAGTCGGCAAACTTGTCGGGGTTCTTGGTAATTGCCTCGAGAGCATCGGTGGGCATATCGTTCTTGTCGGCATCCAGCTTGATCATCAGCTCAATACCGAGGTCGTCGCCGGACTTGTACTCGGAGGTGTTTTCGCCTGCCTTGATGGAGGAGATCAAAAGATCCTCATAGCCCTCGGGAAGGGTGCCGGTGTACTTCTTGTAGCCAAGCTTTGCGGTGGTGGAGGTAGCGTTTGCAAAGAAGTAAACGAGGTATGCGCAATCCTCGCCGCCAACGATTACGAAGGATTCCTTCTTGTTGGAGGTGTTGAAGGCGATCTCTGCGATCTCATCGATCAGCTCGGGGGTGTAGGTTGCCTCACCGTCGTCATTGGTTTCCTTCTTGTACTCGGTAGAAGTGATGCCGAGAGCGGTCAGCTTTTCGGTCAGAGCGGAATCCTTGAGGGACTCGGTAGCCTTTTTGTCAAGAGTTGCAAGATACTTTGCATAAGCGACCTTTGCGTTCTCCTTCACAAAATTGGAACCGAAGAACTCTCTGATCATTTCCTCGGATGCGCCGCTGTAGGAGTAGTACTTTGCCTCAAAGTGACCGGAGGGGTTCTTGAGGATGAAGTCCTGCAATTGATCCAGAGTAGCGTTGTCGTCCAGATCCAAGGACTTGTAGTCTGCGTACTTGGTGTACATAACGAGCAATCTTGCGGCAGACTCGATATCGGTGATCTGGAAGGATTCGCCAACCGCGGTGTTGAGGAAGTTCTTAAAGGTCATGTAAGAAGCGTACTGGGAGCTTGCGTAAACGCTTTGCATCCAGGTAACGACCTGCTTGATCTCTGCCTTGTCGTGTGCCTCCAGCTTCAGGCCTTCCTTTACTGCGGCATCTGCGCCTGCGGTCAGGCTCAACAGATACTCGCTGATGGAGGACAGACCGGTTTGCAGAATGCTGGTGGTGTAGTAAGCAGCCATTGCAATGCCGTAATCTGCGGCAGAAGAATAAGTCTTGAGAATATTATTGGTATCGGTGTACATGCCGTACTGCGTGTACAGATACTCGTAGTATGCCTGCTGATACATATTCTGCCAAAGAATAAAGGTTGCCATTTGCTGGTTGATGTCGTATTTGCCGCTATCGCTTTCAACAAGAACGCGAGTGCGGTAAACGATACCGTTGTTGAGCAGGGAGATTGCAATCGATCCGAAGAGGATTGCGGCAAGCACAACGAAGCAGATGGTCATCTTTGCCCACTTAGGCATGACGAACTGCTTTTTGGAGCGAGCCTTTTGCTTTTGGGGATTTGCTTGTTTGTCTTCAATGTGAAGCTGTCTGTTTCTTTTTCCTTTTCCCATGGTGAGGTTCCTTTCTTTTTTAGCGTTTTACTGCCGTAAACGCAATTAAAAATATTATAACTTTGTTGTGTGAAAATCCTGTGTCTTGATTATGAACAAACACAAAATTTTAGCGTGAAACTTATAAATATTATATAATTAAAGTTAAATATCCATGATGACGGGCAGGATCATGGGCTTGCGCTTGGTTTTTGCGTAGAGGAATTTGGTCAATTCGTCCTTTACACGGCGCTTGAGCTGCATACGGTCAACCTGATCGTAACCGTCCAGACTTTCCATAATGGCATCGTAGGCAACGCTCTTTGCTTCCTCCATCAGCTCCTCCGCCTCGCGCACGTAAACGAATCCGCGCGAAACGATGTCGGGGCCCGAGAGCAGCATGTGCTCATCTACGTCAACCGTGGCAACTACAACGATCAAGCCGTCCTGCGCCAGGTGTCGGCGGTCGCGCAACACGATGTTTCCAACGTCTCCCACGCCGTAGCCGTCCACAAGGATCTTTCCTGCGGGTACGGTGCCGTTCCAGCGTGCGCCGTCGGCATCGATCTCCAAAACCTTTCCGATCTCGGAGATAAAGATATTCTTGTTGTCAATTCCCATGTGCTGTGCCAGATCGCGGTTGGCGCATAGGTGGCGGCTCTCACCGTGAATGGGCATAACGTAGCGCGGCTGGGTCAGCGCCATCATCAGCTTGATCTCTTCCTGGCAGGCGTGTCCAGAGACGTGAACCTCCACTACTGCATCATGCAATACCTCTACGGAGTTTTTGGAGAGCTCGTTGATAATGCGTCCCACGAGCTTTTCGTTTCCGGGAATGGCAGATGCGGAGAGCACGACCAAATCGTTTGCATCAAGCGAAACGTGCATGTGATCGGAGAACGCCATGCGATAGAGGGCCGACATCGGCTCGCCCTGGCTTCCCGTGGTGATGATGGTCAATTCACCGGGCTTGTATCGCTTGATATCGTTGATGTCGATCAGCACGCCGCGCGGGATCTTCATATATCCCAATTCGGTTGCGGCGTTGAGGATGTTGAGCATGCTTCGACCCGTAACGGCGACCTTTCTGCCGTGGTGCGCGCTGGTATCGATGATCTGCTGTACGCGGTGTACGTTAGAGGAGAAGGTTGCAATGATGATACGCTTTTTGGGGTGCGTTGCAAAAATGCTTTCAAGGGATGCACCTACCTTGCGTTCGGATGGGGTATAGCCCGAGCGTTCTGCATTGGTGGATTCGCACATCAGCATCAGCACGCCCTCGCGGCCCAATTCACCAAGGCGTACCACGTCCATCATTTCTCCGTCAATGGGGGTGGTGTCCAGCTTAAAGTCGCCCGTGTGCAGCAAAACACCCAAGGGGGTGTGCAGAGCGATCGCGCAGGCATCGGCAATGGAGTGGTTGACGTGAATGAACTCTGCGGAGATCGCACCGAGCTTTACGGTGTCTCCCGCGCAAACCTCGCAAAGGCGAGGTGTCCAGGGCAATACGTGCTCCTCCAATTTGTTGCGAATGATTCCAAGCGTCAGGGGCGTTCCGTAAACGGGAACGTCGATGGTGCGCAGCAAATAGGGGACGGCGCCGATGTGATCCTCGTGTCCGTGTGTCAACAGCAAGCCGCGCAAACGATCCTTATTGGCTTCCAGATACGAGATATCCTGAATGACCAGATCAATGCCGGGCATATCGTCCTCGGGGAATCCGAGTCCGCAATCAATTACGACCATATCGTTATCGTATTCGATAACGGTCATATTTTTGCCGATTTCTCCAAGCCCACCCAAGGGAATGATGCGAATCTTTCCTGTGATCTTTCCTTTTTTCGGTTTTCTTGGCATTGTAGATTCAATTTTCCTTTCTTTCGTTTTTTAGAATTGAGGCGTTCAAACGGGATATAAAGTGCCTCTTACCGTTGCTTTTTTGTAAAAAAGGCATAAAAACGGAAACCTTACCCGAATGGAGACCACGCTCCTCTCCAACGGTCAAGGCTATGATGGTATTCGTAAAAGCAGTCTGCCGCACGCAAACGCCGTCGGGCAGACTGTCAATAACGGTCACATACAATCTATTATATTATACAACAAATCGTCATAGAAGTCAAGTAAAAAATAAGGGAAAAAGCATTTTTTTCGGCTTGATACGCTGTGGGGGATCGTATCAAAACAGCAAAATGCATACGATCACACCCAATGCGGCACCGCAAATGCCTCCCGCACCAAAGCACAGCCATTGAAATAATCGTTTTTTCTCTTTTTTTGCGGCGTGGCTTGCGCTTTCCGCCAATATGCGATTTGCCTCGCACAGCATATCCCCGCGGTCATCAAAAGACTCCTTCCAATCGTTTCGCAATACGAAATAAGCCTCGTCAAAATAACGACTGTTACCCGTTCGCATAACGATCATTTGCTTGCGCGCACCCTTGATCATGCGGCATACCTCCATTTCCAAATCCGTTTGGCACGTTCTTGCTACAGTATTTGCCCAAAAAAGGGAATGAAAAACAAGGATTTGAAAAAAATGAAAAAACAAGGTCTGCTTTTACAAAAAACAAGCGCGCAAAGAAATATTCAAATTTGACTTGACAGAATCCAAAAGATGGTATATAATATACGCAAGCACGTATTTTGTCGCTTTTTGCTAAAAAAGTACGGGCGGAATATGCATTACCCCAATCAAAGGAGAATCGTTTATGAAATCAACCGGTATGGTCCGAAAGGTCGATGAGCTTGGCAGAATCGTTCTGCCGTCTGAAATTCGTCAGAGCATGGATATCAACGTGCGCGACGCATTGGAGATATTTACGGATGAAGGACGCATCATCCTGCAAAAATACGAGCCATCCTGCATTTTTTGCACGAGCATAGATAACATCGTTTTTTATAAGAACAAGCGTATTTGCGGCGATTGCCTTGCCAAGCTGAAGAATTTGGACGCTTGATACCGTTAATAGAAAGACCGAGGGCACCGCAAGCGGTGCCCTCGGTCGGTCTTTATCAATGGCCGCAGCAGCAGGAAAGCAGGATGATGGCAATGATGATCAACCAGATGCAGTTATTGTCGAACAGATTGCAAAAGCAGTTATTCATAGTAGTTCCTCCTTAAAGCTCGATGAAAGGGCGGTGGTGTTGTTTGCCCTTCTGCTATCATGATATGGCGAGAAAGAAAAAACGTTCCTGCTTTTTGTCGTTTTTTGCAGAAAAATGATTTTTTGGGGAATATAAATCGAACGGAGATACGCCGACGAAACAGGACGTATCTCCATTTTGTGTTTTGATCAAAGATATGCAAACAGCAATCGCTGACTGTGCGCGTCCAATTGTGAAACGTCGGGGATCTCGTAGCGGTTGTCGTTGGTGTCGCGAATGATCACGCGGTTTGTGCCGCGTTGCTGCTTGATGTCGCTGTGTCGGTTGCGGATGCGGAAGGTCACAACGCCGCGATCGGTATCGACCGTCCATCTCAACGCGCCGAATTTTTCCTCACTTTTGATCAAGGCGCTGATCTTGGGGATCATGTAATACTCTGCAAAGCACTCCTCCAAAGCACGGACAGATGCTTCGTCGATCTCCTGATAATCGCGCACGAATGCGACTTCCTTTTCGTTTTCATCCAACAGCGTGATGAACATGGTGGTGTTGGTGATGGGGAAGAGGCGGCGCGGCTCCAGATTTTCAATGACAGAGCCGTCGCGCAGGGTCAGGCGAACGCGATAAATATCGGTGCGCTCCAATCTTCCCGTGTATTGGTCGATGTAAATTCTACCCATTGCTGTCACCTCACTCAAAATTTTCTTCGCGCTTGGATTGCGCGACCTGATCGGACATGGATTGGATCTGTACCAAACGGTAGTATTTACCCTTCTTTTCCATCAGCTCCTGCGGAGTGCCGAATTCCAAGATCCTTCCGTTATCTACGACAACGATCTTGTTTGCTTTGGAGAGGGTAGAGAGACGGTGCGCGATCATCAGAGTGGTGCGTCCGCTGATCAAATGCTCGATCGCATCCTGGATCAAGTGCTCGGTCTCGGAGTCCACCGAGGCGGTCGCCTCGTCGAATACCAGCATACGGGGATTGCGGAGCACGGCGCGCGCAATGGAGAGTCGCTGACGCTCACCGCCCGAAAGTCCCACGCCGCGCTCACCAAGCACCGAATCGTAACCGTCGGGCTGACGAACGATAAATTCGTGTGCGTTGGCAATGTCCGCCGCATTGATGACCTCGTCAACCGAGAAGTTGGGGTCGCCGTATGCAATGTTGTTGAAGATGGTGTCGTGGAACATCATCGGCTCTTGCTGTACGTAACCGATGTGCGAGCGGTAATACTGCATATCGATCTTTCGAATGTCCACGCCGCCAACGGTGATCTGTCCCTCGTAGTTGTCGTAGTAGCGCAACAGCAGGTTGATCAGAGTAGATTTGCCCGATCCTGTCGTGCCTACGATACCGACGATGTCGCCAGGCTCAATAATGAGGTTGATATCCTTGAGTACCTTTTTGGTACGGTCAAAGGAGAAGTTGACGTGCTTGAATTCGATTCTGCCGCCAATATCGGCATTGGTGTTGCCTTTGCCAAAGTCATGTTCGGGCTCGGCATCCAGAATGTCCATAATGCGCTCGGCAGACGCCAAAGCATTTTGGGTGGAGTCCGAAAGGTTTGCAAAGAACTCGACGGGGCCGTAGAACATACTTGCGTAAGAGATGAAGGAGACCAAAAGACCGACCGAAATGGTTCCCACCGTGGGTGCTTCAATGGCATCGATTACGAGGTTGCCGCCAAGACTCCAGATGACAACACTTCCGCAAGCGACCAATGCATTGACGATTGCGGGGTAGGTGTGTAAGATCTTACCTGCCTTGGAGTCGGTCTTGCGCCATTCGTCCACACAAGCGCCAAAGCGTGCAACGGTGTTTTGCTCGTTGGTAAAGGATTTGATAACGCGAATACCGGGAATGGTATCGGTCAGGGCAGAGGTCACCGCAGAGGAGCGGCGCCAGATGCGGTGATAGAAGGGCGCGATCTTTTTACGGAAGATACGCGCACCGATGACTACAAGAGGCACGGGAGCTAAGGAGTAGAGCGTGAGCATTGGGTTGATGCAGAGCATGACTACAACGATACCCACCATTTTGAAAAACTGGACCACGACCTCCTGCGTAATGCGGAGCATAAAGGATTGCAGGGTAGCGGTATCTCCGCTGATGCGGTTGATGACCGAGCCCGTAGAAGTTTTGTCGTAAAAGCTCATGGGCAAGTGCTGTGCCTTTTCGTAAACGTCACAGCGAATGCGCGCAACGATCTTGTTACCAGAAATACGAAGCATATATCCGCGTATGCCGCCAAGACCGTGGTTGATCAAATGAACGGCAACGAGCGCAATGGAGATCCACATCAGCATTTCGCGGTTGCGGTTGGGGAGAATGTCATCGACCAAGGAGCGTGTCAGCATAGGGGGAACGAGCGCCAAAAACGTGGTGATGACGGATAGGATCATCGAAATGATCAAAATAGCCGTTTCGGGCTTGAGGTATGCGCCAAGTCGCTTGAAGAGCTTGCCTTTGTTCATGCAGTTGATGCAGGGAACGCCCGGTGCGGAGAGGGTTCTGCCGCACTTGGGACAAACGGAAAGGAGCTTTTGGTAGGTTGCATCTACCGCCTCAAACGCCTCTTCGGGTGATGCACCTCCGTGAATATCTGTGACGTAGTTGACTACGGCGTCACACAAAGCCGTTACGGTAAAGTTAAAGCGGAACAGATCCCGTTGCTTTCCGTTTTTTAACTGCGCGCGCATCAAGCCGTTACCGTACATACGCTTGTTGAAGATCTTTTCGATCTCTGCGATGTATAAAGGCTCCGAGGTCTTGTCGGTAACAAAATCGTGCGTAAACAACTGCGTTTTTGTGCCTAACAAAACAAAGCTTCCATAGTGTGCCGATGATGAGATCTCACCCATGATCGCAAACAGGATCGGGTCGTTTGCAGGGGAGAGAGATTGGATCTTTTCAATTTGTTTTTCATCCAATTTTATATTTGTCAAAAAGCTTACTTCCATGGTTTTATTCGCCGCAAAAGTGGCCCTCCTTTTCGGATTCGCGCACATTATACACCCCTTTTCCACGCTTGTCAACCCCTTTTTAAAACTTTTTCATAGTGGAAAATCGACAAAGTTTTTTGTGCAACAGTTACAGATGCAAAAATGCAAAAAAGCGTATAATTCCTTGCGATTATACATTTTGTATATTAAAATTGATCTTTTTCTCAAAAAACGAAGAAATATATGAAATACGGTGATAAATATTTTTCGTCATTGTGACCAAAGTTGCGTTTTTTCGTCGTCAAAACAATGGAAAAGGTGGTAAAAAAAGGAAGGGAGAAAAAATAATGCCGCGGCGTTGAAAAATATTGCAATTCGTGTTGACAAAACTCCGTTTTTTATGTTATAATGGATTCAAGGCATCAAGGCATATCACGTGCCAATGACCGTAAGGAGGATTATTATGTATCAATTTCCAATAGGCGTTGTTGTGGAGTCATTCCGCAAGGAGATCCACGAGGCGATTCGTGAGGCAAGCAGCCTCGGTTTAAACGGTATTCAAATGTATGGTACGCGCGGCGAGTTTGCTCCCGAGAATTTTACCCCCGCTAAGCGCCGCGAGCTGTTGCAATTTGCAAAGGATAACGGCGTACGCTTTTCTGCTATTTGCGGTGATTTCGGCCACGGCTTTATGAAGCCCGAGGACAACAAGATCTACGTAGAGCGATCCAAGCGCGTGGTAGATATGGCGTTGGATATGGAGACGAACATCGTTACCACGCACATCGGCGTCGTTCCCGAGGATAAAAATCACGAGCGTTACAAGATCATGCAAGAGGCTTGCTACGAGCTGGCTCAATACGCAGACAGCGTCAATGCGCATTTTGCGGTAGAGACCGGACCCGAGACCTCTGCCGTGCTGGGTGATTTTTTGGATTCGCTCGGTTCCTGCGGCGTTGGCGTTAACCTTGATCCCGCAAATCTTGTTATGGTAACGGGTGACGATCCCGTCAAGGCTGTTCATCGCCTCAAAAAGTACATCGTTCACACCCACGCAAAGGATGGCGTTCTGCTCGTTCGTACCAATCCCGAGTACATTTACAGCGTGATCCCCATGCCGGAGGATATGGAGCGCATCAGTGCGTTCAAGGAGACTCCCTTGGGCGAGGGCGGCGTTGATTTTGCCGCTTACCTCAAGGCGTTGGAGGAGATCGGATACCGCGGATTCCTGACCATCGAGCGTGAGGCAGGCGATACCCCTGCAAAGGATATTACCATTGCGGCTGAATATTTGAGAAAGATCATCAAGGAGAACTGATTATGCAAAAGGTTATTGCAATTATCGGATGCGGCAGAATTGCCAATCTGGCACATCTTCCCGCTCTTTCCAAAATGGAGGACGTGCGCATCAAATATGCGTGTGACTTGCTGATCGAAAAGGCTAACGCCGTAGTGGAAAAGTACGGCGCAGAGCAGGCGATCACCGATTATAAGATCGCACTTGCCGATCCCGAGGTACAGACCGTGTTCGTTCTTACGCCTAACTACGCGCACTACGTGGTCACCATGGATGCACTCAAGGCAGGTAAGAACGTTATGTGCGAAAAGCCTATTACCGTCAACTATGCGCTCTCCAAGGAGATGGCAGACGAAGCCGAAAAGCAGGGAAAGCTCCTCAACATCGGTGTTTGTAACCGCTTTCACGAGTCGGTATGCCGTATTGCGGAAATGAACCAACGCGGCGAGCTTGGCAACATCTATCACGTTTATTGCTCCTTCCGCGCGCATCGATCCATTCCCGGTCTTGGCGGCGCGTTTACCAACAAGGCAGAGTCGGGTGGCGGCGTTCTCATCGACTGGGGCGTGCACTTCCTTGATCTTATCCTTTACATTCTCGGCGGAGCAGAGCTCAAGAGCGTTAGTGCTAATACCTACAGCGAAATGGCAAAGGATATGTCCGCATACAAGTACAAGGCAATGTGGGCAGAGGACACCAAGCGCATTGAGGACGGTGTAAACGACGTTGACGATTTTGTAACCGGCTACATTCGCACCAACAAGGCTTCTATCTCCCTTAACGGCGCATGGGCGCAGAATATCGGTAGGGGCGAAATGTTCATTGATTTTCTTGGCGATAAGGGCGGCGTTCGTCTCGATTACGGCGGACATTTCTCCTTCTTCCAAAATGACATGAGCGAGGAGCGTCCCGAATTTGAAATTCCGGATATGTACTACAGAGAGGACGCCGATTTCCTGGATGCTTGCGAGAGCGGTCGCCGCAATCGCAGTCATATCAGCAATATTCTCGAGAGTGCAAAGCTG
>JAZQYE010000056.1:0-17476 GCA_045633385.1 Eubacteriales bacterium
AGATGCCCCCTGCCGACCAGCTCGGTTTCGGTGCATACTTCACCGACCATATGTTTTTGATGGACTACGACCGTGAAAACGGCTGGCATGACGCAAGAATAGTGCCATACGGCAACCTCAGCTTTTCCCCTGCGGCAAACGTTTTTCACTACGGTGCAGAGGTTTTTGAGGGCATGAAGGCGTATCGTCGTGACGATGGTGAGGTTCAGCTTTTCAGACCTTGGGAAAACGTCGCAAGACTAAACCGCTCCTGCGAGAGAATGGGACTTCCAATGCTCGACGAAAAGGATGCTCTCGAGGCTATCAAGGCTCTCGTTGAGATTGACAAGGATTGGGTACCCTCTGCGGCAGGAACATCCCTCTACATCCGTCCGTTCGTAATTGCAACCGACCCCAAACTCGGACTTCACGGTGTACACAACGCGATGTTTATCATCATTCTTTCGCCCGTTGGAAGCTACTATAAAGAGGGTATCAACCCCGTTAAAATTATGCTCGAAACTGAGGACGTACGTGCAGTACGCGGCGGTACCGGTTATGCAAAATGCGGCGGTAACTATGCCGCAAGTAACCGTGCAGGCGAAAGAGCTGCACAAAAGGGCTACTCTCAGGTTTTGTGGCTTGACGGTGTCGAGCGCAAGTACATAGAAGAGGTTGGCGCCATGAACGTTATGTTCAAGATCAATGGCGAGATCATTACTCCTATGCTCTCCGGTTCTATTCTGCCCGGTATCACGCGCAAATCCTGCATCGAAGTACTCAAAAAGAAGGGCTACACCGTTAGCGAGCGTCTGCTTTCTATTGACGAATTGGAAAAGGCAATGGAAGAGGGAACGCTGGAAGAAGCTTGGGGATGCGGCACGGCAGCAGTTATTTCTCCCATTGGCGAGTTCTGCTACAAGGGTGTTCGCTACACCGTCAACAACGGCGAGATCGGTAAGGTCTCTCAAGATCTGTACGATACCTTGACCGGTATTCAATGGGGTAGAATTGAAGACAGCTACGGCTGGACCTACCCGATCGAAAAATAATTAAGAGCAATCAGAATTTGCTCCGATAGGTATTTTTGTCGCGACCTCGACCTCTGCCGTGATTTTTGCGGTAACGAAGTCGAGGTCGTGCCTTTGCAGGGCGACAGGATACAACGATAAGTGAGGAGAACCCGTAAGATATGATAAACAAGAAATATGAAGTAATAGATGCGCATTGTCACATCTATCCCGAAAAAATAGTTGACAGAGCCGTAGCTGGAACAGATGCTTTTTATTCTACAAAAGCCGCCTGCCGCGGTGTAGCAAGTGAACTGTTGGAGATAGGGGATCGCGTAGGAATCGATCGTTTTGTCATTCAATCGGTTGCTACCACGCCTCACCAAGTGGAGCGCATCAATACCTTTATTGCCGCCGAGGTCGCCAAAGCACCCGACCGCTTTACGGGACTTGGCTCGGCGCACCCCGATTGCGAAGATCAAAAGGCCGTGATCGAGCAGATCAAGGGGCTGGGATTGCACGGTATTAAGATCCATCCCGATATTCAGGGGTTTGCCATTGATGACCCGCGCATGATGCACGTATATGAGCTTTGCGAGGCAGAGGGGCTTGTTGTGTTGATGCATACGGGGGACTATCGTTACGATTTTTCAAACCCCAACCGTCTTTTGCCGGTTCTCAAAGCGTTTCCTCGCTTGACTGTGATCGGCGCACACTTTGGCGGATGGTCGTTGTGGGACGATGCTTCTGCCGTGCTTGCCGATATTCCGAATTTGTGGGTGGATTGCTCCTCGACTTTCCCGTTTGCGGGGAATGACCTTGCTCTCGGAGAGCGCTTGATCAAGCGGTACGGGGCAGATCGCGTGCTGTTTGGCAGCGATTTTCCCATGTGGTCGCCCGAGGCAGAGCTTGCAACCTTTATGAAGCTGGAACTCTCCAATGAGGAACGCAGAATGATCTTGGCAGAAAACGCCAAACGGGTTTATAAAATGTAATATCAAAAAGAGTGTACCCAAGGGTGCGTACTCTTAAGGACCGTTTTAGAATACGATATCCACTAACAAAAAATCACCGCAAGCACAATACTATTTCGTATTGTATTTGCGGTGATTTTTATATTTATGCCTTGTTTTTGCTCTTTGTAGAAATAATTAGATCAAATATATGTAATTCCAAAATCGTATGAGTATGTTGTAGTTTGTCCATCTGACACGGTTATTGAAGTTGTGCGTGTTTTGTACAGTTTCGCATTGAGCAACGCGTTTTCTTTTCCTTTGTCAGAGAATAAAGAGTATGCACCACCCCAACTACCGTATCCAGTTACCCTATCCATATTTTCATTAGTATTCTTTGATACAATAATTAAATAGTACTCTCCTGTTGGTACATTGTCAAATGTGTAATTTCCAGAACCATCTACTTTTTTGCCATAACATCCCTCTGGTAAACCTGAAATCAAGCCAAGTCCAAGTGAATCCGGTAATGAAGTTACCGATTTTGAAACTAATATAACTAAAGCACCAGTATCGGCTTTATTGCCAACATAGTTGTTGTATTTGTAGGTGACAGTACCGGTGACCTTTCCAGTTTTAATCTTTACTGTTACATTACATACAGCAAGTACGCCGTTAGGTGCCTCTACCTTTATTACGGCATCTCCCTCTGATTTGGCAGTAACTTTACCTTGATCATTCACCTCAATTACGGAATCATCAGAGGAACTCCAAGTCAAGGTCGTTTCAACATTTCCAGGAGAAACTGTTGCGATTAAATTTACAGTTTCACCAATGCCAAGCGTTAATTCGCTTTTTGACAAAAAGATATTATTAACTTCCGGCTTTTTCTCGGTTTCTTTCTCGGTTTCTTTCTCGGTTTGCTGCCCTTGATTTACATTATTTGTGGGATCGGAGCTATTGCTCGAATCACAAGCTACAAACAATGCAAGTACCAGGCATAGTGCTAAAATAGCGGATAAGAGTTTCGTGAGTTTCATTTTTTCTTTTCTCCTTTTGATTTTTGATTTTTTCGGTGAAAACAAAAAGTGCGGCAACCGGAGTTACCGCACCGAAAAACGCCAACTCCAATTGTCGCCAAACAAAAAACTAATGATACGGAAAACACCATACACAAATTAGCGGAATCAACGTTTTTACCATTATTCACTAATTTGTGCAAAAAAGCAAAAGGGTATAAAACCCCCTATAAAAATAAGGCGTTCTCCTTAAAAATCATTATTCGTTTTTTGTTTGGCACAATTATTATATCACATTTTTCGCGATTTGTAAATATGTTTAGTGAAATTTATAAAATTATTTTCCGGGAGATAGAAAAATGCCTCCCTTTACACAAGGGAGCCTTTTATTTTGTTCATCTATGACTTATCAATTTTCCTGACAAGCACTGCATTTGTGGACACAAACGTAAAATACGGCACACCTCTTTCGAGATGCACCGTATTTTGAAAACTGTCCTTTAGAGTGACGCTCTAACGGTATGCTCTTTTTGCTTGAACGATTCTTCTATGATAAGCGTTTTTGTGAACGATTTGCTATTGTAATCAAAAATAAGTTATGTTATAATAGGGTCATAATAATTTGAAAGAGGTGCGTTTTTATGATACGAATCATCAAACCAACGGCACTGTTTTTAGCTATGATCATGCTGTTGCCGCTTTTCTCCGTATCTGTGGGTGCGATCGATCCCACATCGGTTTACGGCTCTTCGGATTTTGAATCCGCTACGGTTGATCAAGCACTTACTACTGCCAATGGTTTTGCCGAGGTCCCCGTGTATACCACCGTCAAAAGTGAAGAAATCGGCGGAAGTGCCAATCGCTACGTGCATTTGCCGTTGATCGGAGCAGAGGAGAAGTCCGACAGCTCCAACTGGGATAAATCTATCCGCATCAAACATAGCGCCATCAGCGGCGGAAACATCACTTTTGAGGCAGATTACCGTCCGCACAAGGGTGCAAGCGGAGCACCGATCGTCGAAGCACAATTGTACAAATACAGCTTTACCGACGCAACGGGTGCCGCTCATGTCGGCGAGGGCAGATATATGACGCTCTTTATGCTGAATTTGAGCAACGGACAATTGACGCAATGCGGTAACGTGGTAAACGGCTCTGCCGGCTTACAAATGGACGAGTGGAATCGCGTACGCCTGATATTTGATTTGGATGCAGGTGCTTACAAGATTTACGTTAACGACGTGCTTTATGCAGAGAAAACTAGCCTGATTTGCCGTGCAAACTCTGTTGATTACAGCGGCTGTACCAAGATCTCACTTGACGCCGATCAAATTTTTGTTGCAAAATGCGGCAGACAAGCAGGTACCTATACGGCAGTTGAAAACAACAATACCTTTTACGTGGACGTTGACAACGTTTCCGTTTACAAAACGCCCAAGTCTGAGGTGACCATTAACGGTATTACGGCCGTTTTTGAAGAAGGTCAAACCTTGGAGGCTTTTATCGGCAAAGAAAAGCAATTCGTTTACGCTCGCGTGACCCATAACGGCAACACCTACATATCGTATGATTCCAACCTCACCTTAAAAGTAGGAATGTCGATTGAGATCAAGACGATCGGATTCTCCTCGGTTACCGCTGAGGCAAGAATTAAGAGCAATCTTGGTATTCGCTTCTTGTCGGAGGTCAACAACACCGATTACCAAGCGCTAAAGGCAGATCCCTTTATCACCAACGTTCAGGTTGGCACCTTGATCTTCCCAAAGCTGACGTTGGATGCTATGCCGAGCGTTGATTGGGAGCTGTTGCAAAACAAGCAGTATTTGGACGTTCGCGCCACCGACGGTATGTGGTACGAGACCAACGAAACCGCAGGAACGTTCCGTTTTGCAGGCTCGATCGTTGACGTGCTGACCAAAAACTACGGCAGAACCTTTGTTGGTATTGGCTACATCTTTTTAGAAACGACCGATGGAAACACCATTCGTTTGTATGCCGAGCTTGACAAAGCAGAATTTCCCGCTACCACCGCCGCAGAGGTTTCGATCGACGCATTGGCAGATACTTCGATTACCAAGACTGAAGCACAGACCAAAAAGCTGCAGGATATGGCAGACGGCTACGTAGAGGATATGACGGAGATCTACCGTCAGGATTTGAAGAAGCTGAACGTATTGGCAATTGGAGACAGCTTGTTTGAGGGCGTTGGCTTGGGCTCCTCCAATAAGGGGGCACAATGGATCAATCTTTTGGCAAAGCAATGCGGATGGAATTTGACCAATCTCGGCATTGGTGGTTCTACCATGTCCTACACCAATGCAAACAAAGCCCCCAACGACCGTGCATCCATCTACTACAACGTATTTTATAATAGAACCTTTACCTACGGCAGTACGGCAAACAGCCTGTACTTTAACTACGGCACGCCCTCCGGGAACCCCGCGGACGTAGACGTTATTTTGCTTGAGGCGGGCAGTAACGATTATGGCTACAAGGTCGGAACACCTTTGGGTGAGATCGGCTCGACCGATCCCGCAACCTTCCTCGGCGCATGGAACGCCGTTACGCAAAAGCTGTTGGAGGTATATCCAAACGCCATTATCATCTATGTTCCCACGTGGGAGAACGTAGATCAGTCGCGTGAGGACGGCGCACTTGCCATTCCTTACACGCAAAGCGTGCTGGAGCTGTACCGCGAGATTTATGCCGACGATCCGCGCGTATATGCCATTTGTGCAGGCTCTCCCGCCGTATCGGGCGTTTATATCATGGACGATGCATGGCGTGCACAGTACAGCGTATCGGTAACCGACCGCTACCACATCAATGCCGAAGGTATGAAGATCATGGCAGAGCATATGCTCCCCTTGATTTGGGATATTGTTGAAAACGGCGCAAAATATTGATTTTTTAGGGCTGAACCGCTCCCAAAACCTTGGGAACAGTTCAGCCCGATGCTTTCTTTGAGATATAAGAAAAAAACTCTTGTAATTTTCTGTCTCTTGTGCTATAATATTATAGTTAAAAAGAATTTCAACGATGAGGTTACACACAACGATGAGCAATTTACAGCAAGAGATCAACCGCCGCCGCACGTTTGCGATCATTTCGCACCCTGACGCAGGTAAAACGACGCTGACCGAAAAGTTTTTGCTTTACGGCGGTGCAATTCAAACCGCAGGCTCGGTCAAGGGCAAGGCATCTGACCGTCACGCCGTTTCCGACTGGATGGAAATGGAGAAGAAGAGAGGTATTTCCATTACCTCGTCTGTTATGCAATTTGAATACGAGGGCTATTGCATCAATATCTTGGATACCCCCGGACACCAGGATTTCTCCGAGGATACCTACCGTACCTTGATGGCGGCAGACAGCGCCGTAATGGTCATTGACGCCGCAAAGGGTATTGAGCCTCAAACGCGCAAGCTGTTTAAGGTTTGTGCCATGCGCCATATTCCGATCTTCACCTTTATCAATAAGCTCGACCACGAGGCGCGCGATCCGTTTGATCTGATCGATGAGCTGGAGAAGGAGTTCGGCATTGGCACGTATCCCATGAACTGGCCCATTGGTTGCGGCGTAGGCTTTAAGGGCGTTTACGACCGCGACGGACATCGAATTTTGGCATTTGGTGACTCCCACCGCGGACGCGACCGCTTGTCGTCGATTCCGTGCGATATCAACGATAGCGCGCGTATGGACGAGTTGATCGGCTCTTACGCACGCGAGGAGCTCGTTGAGCAGGTAGAGCTGTTGGACGGTGCATGCTTTGATTTTGATCTTGAGGCAGTACAGTGCGGTAAGCTCAGCCCTGTTTTCTTCGGCTCGGCACTCAATAACTTTGGTGTAGAGTTCTTCTTGGAGCACTTCCTCAAAATGACCACAGCTCCCTTGGCGCGCAACGCAGGGGATCGCGAGGTACAGCCTTTTGAAGAGACCTTTTCGGCTTTTGTGTTTAAGATTCAGGCAAACATGAACAAGGCGCACCGCGACCGTATCGCGTTCATGCGTATCGTTTCGGGTAAATTTGAGTCTGAAAAGGAATATTTCCACGTGCAGGGGGATAAGGCGCTTCGTCTTTCCCAGCCGCAACAAATGATGGCACAGGAGCGCTCCATTATTGATGAAGCTTATGCAGGAGACATCATCGGTGTATTTGACCCCGGTATTTTCTCCATTGGTGACACCGTTTGTGATAAGAGTACCAAGGTGCAGTTTGAGGGCATCCCCACCTTTGCACCCGAGTGCTTTGCCATGGTCGAGCAGATCGACAGTATGAAGCGTAAACAATTTGCAAAGGGCATGAATCAGATTGCACAAGAGGGTGCCATTCAGATCTTTATCGAGCCGGGTGGAGGTCTTGAGCGTGTTTACGTCGGTGTTGTCGGTATGCTGCAATACGACGTGCTGGAGTCCCGTATGAAGGCGGAGTACGGTGTTACGTATCGCCAATATCCGCAATCTTATCAGTATATTCGCCGCATTGCCAACGGCGCAGATCCCAAAAAGCTGCACTTGTTTGACGTCAAGTGGGTGCAGGACTTCCGCGGAAACGATTTTCTGCTCTTTAACAGCGAGTGGCACATTCGTCACACGCTTGACAACAACGAGGGGCTTGAGTTGGTAGAGTTTGGCAATTGACGCTTTTTACGGAAAGGAGTTTGACATGAAAAAACGCATTTTATCTGTCTTTTTTGCAATACTGTTGGTTTTATCCACACTTTGCGGCTGTGATATTTCGGGCGCGACCGATACCACGATGCAAAACGATAACAAAACTCCAATTCCGTCAAATGCCTCGTTTGCAGTCCATTTTATCGACGTCGGGCAAGCAGATGCCGCGTTGGTGATTTGTGACGGCAAAACGATGCTGATCGACGGCGGAAACGTAGAAGACAGCGACGTCGTTTACACGTATCTGAAAAAGCTGAACGTTCAGCATTTGGACTACGTGGTCTGCACGCATCCGCATGAGGATCACGTAGGCGGTCTTTCGGGTGCGCTCAACTATGCAAGCGTTGGCGTGGCGTATTCTCCCGTAACATCTTATTCGACCAAGGCGTTTACCAATTTTGCCGATCTGGTAGCCGAGCAAGGAAAGGCCTTGACTATTCCAACTCCCGGTGAAAGCTTTATGCTGGGTAGTGCTAAAGTCACGGTGTTGGGACCGCTCCACTTGGATTATACCGACGTCAACAATTACTCTATCGTACTGCGCGTTGTGTTTGGCGAGCTCTCCTTCCTCTTTACGGGGGATATGGAGCGAATTGCCGAGCAGGACCTGTTGGATGCAGGCGTGGAATTACAATCCACCGTTATCAAGGTAGGGCATCATGGAAGTGAATCCTCCAGCTCCTATGCATTCTTGCGCGAGGTAGCTCCCAAGTACGGTGTGATCTCGGTGGGAACGGATAACGATTACGGACACCCAAACGAGGACGTTCTTTCGCGTTATCGTGACGCCGACGTAAAATTGTATCGCACCGACCTACAAGGCGACGTTATTTGTACCAGCAACGATGGCAAAACGCTGACCTTTACCACCGCAAAAAACAGTGATGCGGTCACCAACCCGACCGAGGGGGATAAAACCGAAAGCGACAACGGTGCAGTAGGGGAATACCCCTATATCGGCAACGTGTCGAGCCACAAATACCACAAATCGACGTGTTCCTCCTTGCCAACAGAGCAAAATCGCATCTATTTTATCACAAAAGAAGAAGCAGAATCCAAAGATTACTCCCCGTGCGGAATTTGTAAGCCGTAAAAATAAAAATACAGAGCAGAAAAGATTTTTTCTGCTCTGTATTTTTTATCTCTGCTCCAACATGTGTGCCAGCATTGCAGCGCACTCTTTGACCGAGACGGAGGCTGTATTGATGCAAACGTCATAGTTTGCGCGGTCGCCCCATTTTCTGCCCGTGTAGTATTGGTAGTACTTTGCACGGTCTTTGTTGATCTTTTTAATTTTTTTGCGAAGTTGTGCATCCGAAAGATGCTCGTCGCCATCCGCCTTTAATTTGCAACGCTCAACCTTGGATTTCATATCCGAGTAAACGAACAAGCGCAGGGGATTGTGATTTTTGAGAATGTAGTCGGCACAGCGACCAACGATGATGCAGTCGGATTTATCTGCCATTTCACGCAACACGTTTGCTTGCTCGGTGTAAACGGCGGTATATTGCTTTAACATATAGTCGGCACCAATGGTATGATGTACGTGATGCAGAGTGCGTCCGACGGTAATGGGGAATACAACGCCGCTGCGTTGCTCTACAATTTGTTGTACGTAGCTTTCGGCAAGCTGTGTGCGCTTTGCAATCTCCTCAATAATTTCTTTGTCGTAATAGGCGCAACCCAAAAGATCGGCAAGGCGTTTTCCAAGCTCGCGTCCGCCGCTTCCAAACTCGCGTCCAATGGTGATCACTCTGTTCATAAAAGAGCCTCCTGCATATTTTTTCCAATTCCTGATATTTATTATACACTCTTTTTGGCTTTTTGTCAAGTAAAAAGTTTTATTTGTACGCAAAAAAGAAAAACTTGCGTTTTGTATTTTGATGTGTTATAATATTAAAAAGCAAAAAACACGGGAGGTCAACATGGAATTTTGGTTTTTGTACGCATGCTTGTTTATGAGTGTGATCGCCTTTTTGATATACGGAATCGATAAACGAAGGGCGAAAAGAAGACGCTATCGGGTTGCCGAGGCGGTATTGCTTGGCACGGGATTTTTTGGCGGTGCTCTCGGCGCTCTGTTGGCAATGAACCTCTTTCGCCACAAAACACGCCATTGGTATTTTTGGTTTATCAACGTTGCGGGTCTGATCTGGCAGGTAAACGTATTTTGGTGGCTTGCAGGGCTTGCTTAAAGCGGGGGAGTGCTATCCTTTACCGTTATTTTAACGCGTCGCGCAGGGTGAGCAGGGCGGCTTTTTCGATTCGCGAGACGTAAGAGCGCGAAATGCCGAGCGTTTCAGCTATTTCTCGTTGCGTTTGTGCTTTGATGCCGCCCAGCCCGTAACGCATCATAATGATCTGTCGCTCACGCGGTGTCAGGAGCTTTTCTACAAACAGCATCATTTTATCGGTGGTGATCTTTTTATCCACTTCCTCTGCAATGTCCTCCTCGCAGCACACAACGTCGATATAGGTGAGTGGATTGCCGTCACGATCAATATCGATGGTCTCGTTGATCGAAACCTCCGATGCCAGCTTTTTTTGCGCGCGAAAGTGCATCAGGATCTCATTTTGAATACACTTGGCGGCGTACGTAGCAAAGCGTGCGCCGTTTTTTACGTTAAAGCTATCTACGGCTTTGATCAGCCCAATCGTACCGATTGAGATCAGATCCTCCGGAGATTTACTGCTTGCATAATATTTTCGAACGATGTGAGATACTAAACGCAAATTGTGCAAAATCAGTTTTTGACGTGCCTCCTCGTCACCCTCGGCGGCAAGCTGAAAGCAGTACGTTTCTTCTTCATCCGATAAAGGCGGCGGAAAGCTTTGCGGTGTTCCAATTCCCAAAATCATGTGAAAGACGCGTGTAAAAAGCGCAAAAAGAGCGGTAAACATGGTATTCCTCCGTTTATAAAATGTGATACCACGATATGCCGTACGGATAAAAAATTTGCTTGTACCGTGCGTTTTTTATTGACATTATTCGCTTTGTGTGATATACTAAAGGCAACTTAACAGAAACGGAGACCAAACGATATGAAAAAACTTTTGGGCAACGCAGTAGTGGGTCAGAGCGGAGGCCCCACAGCGGCAATCAATGCCACTCTTGCAGGCGTCATTCGCGGTGTCAAGGAGAATTTGCACGGCGATTGCATTGGAACGCTGTACGGCATGAAAAACGGCGTAGAGGGCTTGATGCAGGAGCGGTTGGTAGATCTTACCGCCATGTTTGACAGCGAGGAAAAGCTGGAGCTGTTGGAGCATACCCCTGCCGCAGCACTTGGCTCTTGCCGCAAAAAGCTCCCCAAAGTAGGCGAGAACGATGCTTTTTACGAGGCGATGATCTCGATCTTCCAAAAATATAACATTCGTTATTTCTTTTACATCGGCGGAAATGATTCCATGGATACCGTGGCAAAGCTTTCCGAATACACCAAATTGCACGACTACGAAATGGTCGTTCTCGGTGTTCCCAAAACCATCGATAACGACCTTGTAGGTACTGATCACACTCCCGGCTTTGGCTCTGCGGCAAAGTATATTGCCGTCACTACGCAGGAGATTATTCGCGATTGTGCCGTTTATCAGATACCTGCCGTTACGATCATCGAGATCATGGGACGTGATGCAGGCTGGCTGACTGCTTCTGCGGCGATTGGTCGCGTGGTCAACGGTGTCGAACCCGACCTTGTATATCTGCCCGAGCGCACGTTTGATCTGCAACGCTTTTTTGCTGACGTACGCCAAGCACTTCAAAAACACCCCAATGTGGTCATTGCCGTTTCCGAGGGTATTCGCTTTGCTGACGGACATTACGTCGGAGAGGGCACACAGACGGGGGCAACCGACGCGTTTGGTCACGCATACCTTGCAGGCACGGGAAAGGCGTTGGAGCTTGCCGTGAAAGCAGAGATTGGCTGTAAGGTGCGCTCCATCGAGCTGAACCTTTCGCAACGCTGTGCCGCACATCTTGCCTCGGCAACAGATCTTTCTGAGTCGGTAGAGACCGGAAAAGCGGCAGTTTTGGCGGCAGGAAAGGGAATTACGCGCCAAATGATGACTGCACAGCGCGTCTCCGATGCTCCCTATACCATTCATTTTGAGCCGCGTGACGTTTCCGAAATCGCCAACCGCATTCGTTACGTGGACGATGCCTTTATCAATGAAGCAGGAAATCACGTTACCGATGCTTGCTGTCGCTATCTTTTGCCCTTGATTCAGGGGGAAGCGGCTTGCAAATTTGAAAGCGGATTGCCCGTACATTTTACTATCTGAATTTGATTGCCCTGTAATTCTATCGTGATATGCGTTCTAAAAGCTTGCTGATATTCGTACATTATAGCGAATATCAAAAGGAGGCTGATAGATGGAACGAATCATGTTTATTGTGGGCACGCGCCCCGAGGCGATCAAGCTTTGCCCATTGATTTTGGAATTGAAGCGACGCAGAAGGTACGGTGTGTTTGTCTGTTCTACGGGACAGCACCGCCAAATGCTGGATAGTGCGTTGCAGGTGTTTGATGTCAAACCGGATTTTGATATTGACGTCATGCGCACGGGGCAAACACTTTCAAGCGTTTCGGCGCGTATTCTGAAGGGTTTGGACGAAATTCTGACGGCGGAAAAGCCGCATCTTATCATCGTTCAGGGAGATACCACTACGGCATTTTGCGGTGCATTGGCAGGCTTTTATCACAAGATCCCCGTAGCGCACGTAGAGGCGGGATTGCGTACGTATCACTTGGATTCACCTTTTCCCGAAGAGCTACACCGCCGTGCCATCGCATTGGCGTCCAAATGGCATTTTGCCCCTACCGTTACGGCAAAAAAGAACCTTGTAGCGGAGGGTGTGCGCGATGCTTCCGTTTTTATCACGGGAAACACGGTGGTAGATGCCTTACGTTACACCTTGGAAACAAAAACGCCGAGACGGGCGTGGGAGATACCGAGCGATAAGCGACTCGTTCTGTTCACCGCGCATCGGCGCGAAAGCCTTGGCGAAGATCTGCAAGGAATGTTTCGTGCTTTACGCCGCCTTGTGGAATTATATCCTGACGTAATTGCAATTTGTCCGTTACACCACAACCCGGAGGTTCGCAACGCCGCAAAGATCCTTTTGGGGGAGTCTCGCATTCGTGTGATCGAACCGCCTGAAATCGTATCGTTTCATCACTTAATGTCAAAGGCTTATTTGATCATTACCGACAGCGGCGGTATTCAAGAGGAGGCTGTTGCGCTTGGCATACCGACCGTGGTGACGCGATATTCGACCGAGCGGCAAGAGGGCATACGCGCAGGTGTTTTGAGACTTGCGGGAAGCGGAGAGCGCGGAATTGAGGAGATTGCCGGGAGACTGCTGATACCGCACTCCGAGGAGTATGCGGCAATGAAAAAGCCGTCGGCTGTGTTTGGTGACGGTAGGGCATCCGTTCGAATCGCAGATGTGTTGGAAAGAATTCTTTAAAACAAACGATATATATTTTTAGAAAGAGGATGCAAAAATGGATTTTATCAAGCAAGAGATTACAGTAGGAGACCAAAGCGCTCCATTTCGCTGTTATATTCACGGTGCGGCACCACGAGCGCATTTTCAGGCAAATCGCCCCGCGATGATCGTTTTTCCGGGCGGTGGATATTCACTCACCTACGAGGGTGAGGGAGAACCGATCGCGCTCTCTTTTTTGGCACAGGGCTTTTGCGCCTTTGTGCTCAATTACAGCGTTTATCCGGCGCGTTTTCCGCAGGCTCTTTTAGAGGGACTTACGGCAATTCGCTTTGTTCGTGAGCACGCCGAGGAGTTTGGCATCGATCCCGATCGCATTTTTGTGTGCGGATTTTCCGCAGGCGGTCATCTTGCGGCATCGGTCGGTACGCTATGGAACCATCCCTGCATCGACGGTATGCTGGAGGGGGAGCGCACGCTCTACCGTCCCAACGGACTTGTCTTGTCTTATCCCGTTATCAATCCCTTGCACCGCGGCTCGTACCTCAACCTTTTCTCTCAAAACGAGGAGGAGCTAACACCCGAAGTGATCGAGCTTCTTTCACTTGAGAACCGCGTGAGCGCAGATACGCCGCCTACGTTCCTGTGGCATAATTCCGACGATGCCGGTGTACCCGTTGAGTGCTCGCTGGTGTTTGCACTTGCGCTTCACCGCAACAAGATCCCGTTCGAAATGCGCGTTTGGGAAAAAGGGGGACATGGCACCTGCCTTGGCAATTACGTCACTAATCAACTGGCACCGAACGAGGCAATGGAGTGCTCGCCCTGGGTATATGAGGCGGCTCGTTTCCTCTTAAAGCATTAAAAAGTATTCGAAAACATAAACGTCTCGCACCGCCCCAAAAAACGGGCTGTACGAGGCGTTTTTTGCCTTGTAAGTGCTTGATTTTGGAAAAAAGCCGCGAAATGAAAAATAAAATGAAGAAATATTGATAAAAAAATAACTTTTTTTCTAAAAACTATAGATTTTTTCTAAAATGTGTAGTATAATAAGATGTCCAATTATGTGAACAGGGCTTTGAGGTGTAAAAAACGACCTCCTTTCTTGCAAAATACAAGAAAAATAAGACGTCTGTTCCAAAGTAAAAATATTTCAGGAGGTTTGAAATTATGAAAAAGAAATTGACCACGGTCGATTTTCAAGGGACAAAAGAGCAGGAAGAAAAACTGCTTGCCGTAATTGAAAAGCACGCCGGACAGAAGGGTGCAATGATGCCCATTCTGCAGGAAGCACAGGAGATTTACGGTTATCTGCCGCTTGAGGTACAGGAGATTATCGCACTGAAGACCGGTGTATCCTTGGAGGAGATCTTCGGTATCGTATCCTTCTACGCACAGTTCAAACTCAATCCCGACGGTCAGTACGCGATTGCAGTTTGCCTTGGTACCGCTTGCTACGTAAAGGGCTCCGGTGACATTGTTAACGCAATCTCCGAAAAGCTCGGCGTTGCTATCGGTAGCACGTCCCCCGACGGAAAGTACTCCATCGAAGCAACCCGTTGCATCGGTGCTTGCGGTTTGGCTCCCGTTTTGACTGTAAACGGTGAGGTTTACGGTAAGCTGACCGTTGACGACGTTGATTCCATTCTTGCAAAGTACAAATAAGTATTGATTTACATCTGAAAGGCCGGAGACACATCATATGAAGATTTCTGAAATTCAAGCTCTGCTCCATGCAGAGGTCGTATGCGGCAATGATTTGCTGGATAAAGAGGTTTCCTCAGCGTGCGGAAGCGATATGATGAGTGACGTTCTCGCGTACGTAAAGGATCAAGCCGTGTTGTTGACGGGTTTGGTCAATCCGCAGGTTGTCAGAACCGCAGAAATGATGGATATGGTTTGCATCGTATTCGTTCGTTCCAAGGTTCCTACCGAGGAAATGATCAGCTTGGCTCAGGAGCATGGAATGGTACTGATGAAAACGAGCAAGAGAATGTACGAGGCTTGCGGAAAGCTTTATGCGTCCGGCTTGGGCGGAAACGGAGTCGTATCATGAGTGAAGCGGTAAAATTTCACTTTGTGGTTGACGGAGAAGATTTTACCTCCGCAGGGCAAGCCTCTGTACAGGTAAAAAAGAGCTTACGACAATTGGGAATTGCACCCGAGATCATTCGAAAGGTTTCTATCGCTATGTACGAAGGGGAGATCAATATGGTCATCCACGCAGGCGGCGGTGAAGCAGACGTTTTGATCTTTGAGGATCGCATTGAGATCCATCTCAATGATAACGGTCCCGGAATTGCAAATATTGACCTTGCTATGCAAGAAGGCTTTTCCACGGCACCCGATACCATCCGTTCACTCGGATTTGGTGCAGGAATGGGATTGCCGAATATGAAGCGCTATTCCGATTCGATCAAGATCGATACCGAGCTTGGCAAAGGAACTAAAATTTTGATGACGGTGAATCTTTGAGTCGTTGATTGCAAAATTCCAAAAGGAGTCATGGTCACTATGAATACCTATGAGCATTCTGTTTCGCTGGACGTTTCCAGATGCACCGGATGTACGATGTGTCTGAAGAGATGCCCGACCGAGGCGATACGGATTCATGAAGGTCATGCCGAAATCAACCCCGATCGATGCATCGATTGTGGTGTTTGTATCCGTTATTGCCCCAATAATGCAAAAAAATCCACCTACAGCAAGCTGGATGCCGTAATGAAATATAAGTGGAAGATCGCGCTTCCCGCGCCCACGCTTTACGGTCAGTTTGAAGAGCTTGAGGACGTTGATTACGTTCTGCAAGGGTTGTTGGATATTGGCTTTGATGACGTTGTGGAAGTTGCACAGGCTGCAGAGTTGGTCTCGGCTTATACACGGTCTTATTTGAAAAATGAGAGCGTGATCAAGCCCGTGATCAGTTCGGCGTGCCCCGTAGTACTCCGCTTGATCTCTTTGCGATATCCCATGTTAAAAGAGCACATTATGCAAATGCTACCTCCAATGGAGATTGCAGCAAAAATGGCTCGCGACAAAACGCACAAAGAGCACCCCGAAATAGCGGATGAGGATATTTGTGTGTGCTTTATTTCGCCCTGTCCCGCAAAGGTTTCGTACGTGCGAAACGGGTTTGGTGAATATCAAAGCGCTATCAATGAGGTCTTATCCATCAGTGATATTTATTTCAATCTTCTGAACGTGATGAAGAGAGAAAATGCACCGATCCCGTTTTCACGCTCCGGCATGATCGGAATCGGTTGGGCAACCTCCGGTGGAGAATCCTCCGCAATTTTCAACGATAAATATCTTGCCGCCGACGGTATCGAAAACGTCAACCGCGTGCTGGATCAGTTGGAAAACGGAAACATTTCTTCCTTGGAGTTTGTTGAGCTGAATGCTTGCCCGGGTGGTTGCGTGGGCGGTGTAATGGCTTTGGAGAATCCATTCGTTGCAAAAGCAAGATTGCAAACGCTTCGCCGATATTTACCCGTATCACAAAGCTTTTTGAGCGACAAAGAAAGGGAATACATTCCCGAATATTACTTTTTCAACAGCTTACCAACGTATCGCCCAATACAGCGCCTGAGCGAAAACTTTGCCGAATCCTTGCGCATGATGTCGGATATTCAAAAGATCCGCGATGAGCTTCCCGGCATTGATTGCGGTGCTTGCGGTGCACCTACCTGCCGTGCTTTTGCCGAGGACATTATACGCGGCAATGCATTGAGAAACGGTTGTCCTGTTGAAAAGGTCAGAAAAATGGAATCCGAACAGTCCGAAAAAGGAGAGGAGACAACATGAAGGTAAGTGAAATTGCCGAGAGACTTTCTCTCACTCCCGTTTCGCAAGCGGACACCACCCGCGAGGCTTCCGGTGTTTACATCGGAGATCTGCTCAGCTGGGTAATGGGACGTGCGCAAAGCGGCGACGTATGGATCACCATTATGTCCAATATCAATATTGTAGCAGTTGCGTCTCTCGCCGATGTTGCTTGTATCGTTTTGGCGGAAGGTGTTACGTTGGAACAAAACGTACAACAAACCGCCAAGCAAAAGGGGATAAACATTTATACATCTGAGAAGACCGCCTATCAGCTCGCCGCTGCTTTGGCGGAATTGAGTCTGTGAATCGATATTATTATGATTTTCACATTCATTCCTGCTTATCCCCATGCGCAGATAACGACATGACCCCCAATAACATTGCGGGTATGGCGGCGCTGGCAGGCTTGAATATCGTCGCTCTGACCGATCACAATTCCTGTAGGAATTGCCCTGCATTTTTTGCGGCGGCAAAAAAACAGGGAATCATTCCCGTTGCGGGAATGGAGCTGACCACGGCAGAGGACATTCACATCGTGTGCTTGTTTGAAACGTTAGAGGATGCATT
>JAZQYE010000057.1:0-3254 GCA_045633385.1 Eubacteriales bacterium
AACCAGAACGGCAACGCCTGCAGGGCCGTAGCCCTCGTAGGAGACCTCCTCGTAGGATTCACCCGTAGAGCCGAGTGCCTTTTTGATGCAACGCTCAATGTTATCATTGTGAACGTTGTGTGCCTTTGCCTTTTGGATCAGATCGCGCAGCTTGGAGTTGGAGGTAGGCTCTCCGCCTCCCTCTTTGACTGCGATGGTGATCTCTTTACCGATCTTGGTAAAGATCTTACCTCTTGCGGCATCGGTCTTTTCTTTTTTGTGCTTGATATTCGCCCATTTGCTATGTCCGGACATGGTCTATCATCCTTTCAATATATAGAAATAAATTTAAAAACGAATTTGATCAGACCTTTTCTGTCTTGGAAAGACAAATGAGGTCAAATGCATTACCGAGAACGATCTTGGTAGCCTCGGTCAGCTTTACGCGGGATGCGCGAACGGCGGCATCGTCTGCACCGAGAATGGTGCAATTGTGATAGAAGCGATTGAACGCCGCGGCAACGTCGAGAATGAAGCGCGTGATATAGCTGGGCTCATAATCGGCAATTGCGGAGCAAACTCTTTCACCAAAGCGGCAAAGCGTTTTGACAAGCGTTGCTTCTTCCTCGGTGGTGATCTGTACGGGGGTATCGTCTGCAATCTCACCCGCGCGGTTCAATACCGAGCAAGCGCGCGCATAGGTGTACTGTACGTAAGGACCGGTGTTGCCCTCAAAGCTGAGTGCTTCTTCAAGACTGAAGTTGATATCCTTGATGCGGTTATTGGTGAGATAATAGAATACGATAGCACCAACGCCGATCGCCTCCGCAACCGCCTCTTTGTTTTCCAGATTGGGGTTCTTTTCGTTTACGATGCCCGATACCTTATCGATGGCAAGTGCAAACAGATCCTTCAGGAGCACGACGTTACCCGTTCTGGTAGCGAGCTTTGCTCCGTTCAAGGAAACGGTTCCGTAAGGCACGTGTACCAGCTCGTCATGCCAAGGATATCCCATCATTTCAACGACCTTAAACCATTGTGCAAAGTGTAGGCACTGTTGCGCACTGGTCACGTAAATGGCTTTATCGAAATGATAGTTTTCTTTGCGGTAAACAGCCGCCGCAATATCACGAGTGGGATACAGCGTAGAGCCATCACGCTTAAGGATCAGGCAAGGCGGCATATTGTAATCTGAAAGATCTACGATAGATGCGCCGTCGTCGATCTTCAACAACCCCATATCACGCAGTTTTTGTACCTGCGCGGGCATTTTATCGGTGTAAAAGCTCTCGCCCAAATAAGAGTCGAAGGTGATACCGAGCTGACGGTAGGTGCGCTCGTACTCTGCTAAGCTGATCTCTACGAACCACTTCCAAAGCTCCAGATTTTCCTCGTCGCCCAGTTCAAGCTTGTGGAACTCTGCGCGCGCTTCATCCGCCAAGGATTCGTCGGCGGCAATTCCGCTTTCGGGATCACCCTTGATCGCGTTGTTAACACGCACGTACAGCTCTACCAGCTTATCGATCCCCTCTTGCTCGACTGCCTCACGGCTTCCCCACTTGCGGTATGCAACGATCAGCTTGCCAAACTGCGTACCCCAGTCGCCAAGGTAATTGATACCAAAGCACTCGTATCCTGCAAACTCATGCAAGCGGCGCAAAGAGTGACCGATTACGGTGGTGCCAAGATGACCGATATGGAAGGGCTTGGCTACGTTGGGGGAAGAATAATCGAGAACTACCTTTTTCCCCTCGCCAAAGGTTTGCGCGCCGTAGCGATCTCCCTTTTGCAGGATCTCGGGAACCACGGTCGATCCAAGATAGCAATCGGCAATTTTAATGTTCAGATATCCGTTTACCGCCTCGATCTTTCCAATCAATTCATCGGCAGTCAATGCTTCACAAAGAGCCGCCGCAATTTGTATGGGAGAGCGACGCAGAGCCTTGCTCAAACGGAAGCACGGGAACGCGAGGTCTCCCATGTTGGCGTCGGGCGGATACTCCAGCATCGCGGCAACGTCCTGCGCGTTGAGCTGTGCCTCGGCATTGATCTGCATAACGGTTGCAACAATCTTTTCTGCAATGCGTTTTTTAATGGTTTGCATGATATAATCCTCTCAAAAAATAGTCAACTATAATATTATACAACAAAATGCGCTTGGTTTCAAGATAGAAAATTCATTATTTTACGGTCAAAGATGCCGTTTTGGCTTGTATAAATTGCAACAAAGCCTCGCGGTTTAACAAAAGCTGTGCCCCACGCGTGCCCGAGCTGACTGTGATTTGCTCAAACTGCAACGCGCTCTCATCAACGTAGGTGGGAAACGCTTTTTTCATACCGATGGGCGAAACACCGCCGCGAATATAACCCGTCAGCGCCAACAGATCCTTAACGTGGATCATTTCGATACGCTTGTTTGCGGTAATAGACGCCGCAAGCTTGAGATCGATCTCGCGGTCAACCGGAATGCAAAACACGAGCGGTCCCGTTTTATCGCCCCTTGCAACCAAGGTCTTAAACATTTTTTCGGGTGGAAAGCCGAGCTCCTGTGCAATGTGCATACCGGAAAGATCATTTTCATCTACGGTATATTCCAAAATCTCGTATGGGATCTTTGCGGCATCTAATCGCCGCATGGCATTCGTTTTGGTCATATCCTCACCTGTATTCTTCAATCATTTCACGCGCGGCATCACGCTGTGCGGCGGTTACGCTGATACCGCCCAAAATACGTGCGATCTCCTCAACGCGCCCCTCATCGGAAAGCAGCGTGACGACGGTCTCGGAACGCCCGTCGCGTTCTTCCTTGGAAATGCGGTAGTGCGCATCTGCCAAAGAAGCGATTTGAGCCGAGTGCGTTACGCAGATCACCTGTGCACCGTTTTGTGCGGTCTGCATCAGCTTAATGCCGATCTTACGCGAGGTCTTACCCGAAACGCCGCTGTCGATCTCATCAAAAATAACGGTATCTGCGCCGTCACGATCGTTCAAGACCGAGCGCAAAGCCAACATGATTCGGGAAAGCTCACCGCCCGACGCGATCTTGATCATCGGCAAAAGCGGTTCACCCGGATTGGTAGCAATCAAAAATTCAATATCATCGGCACCGTCCTCGCCAAGCTCGCACGGCTCGACCGATACCTCAAAGCGTACCTTTGGCATATCCAAAAACGCGAGTGCATCGGTAACCTTTTGAACGATCTCCGCGGCGGCGTCTTTTCTTTTTTTGTGCAGGAGCAACGCTTGCTCCTCTGCTTGCTTTTTCAAAAGCTTGA
>JAZQYE010000058.1:0-10062 GCA_045633385.1 Eubacteriales bacterium
CGGACGAGGGTATTCAGTCCGTCGATGGTGGAAACGCCCGTCTGAATGAACTCGGAGGGATAATAGCGTGCGGCGGGGTTGATGGGCGTACCGTTGATATCCAGACTCTTATCCGGAATGAGTCTTGCACCGCCGTCGATCGCCTCGCCCATACCGTTGAACACGCGTCCGAGCATATTGGGAGATACGGGGAGCTCTACGCCGTGACCCGTAAAGCGAACCTTACTGTTTGCAATATTGATGCCTGCGGCAGACTCGAAGAGCTGTACGAGCACGTTGCGCCCGTTGACCTCCAGCACGCGGCAACGGCGGACCTCCCCGTTGGGGAGCTCGATCTCACCAAGCTCATCGTATTTTACGCCTTCTACCTGCTTGACCAGCATCAGAGGGCCTGCAACTTCTTCAATCGTTCTGTATTCTCTGATCATTGCCATTCCCTCCTTTACTCAGCCTCTACGCTCGCAACCAGCTTATCAAGCTGTGCAACGATCTCGGTCTTGATCTGTGCAAACTCTGCCGCGTAGGCATCGTTGGGCACGGTCTTTGCACGACCGATGCGCTCGTGCACCGGCAAAGCACAAATATCCTCGATATCGGCACCCGCCTCTACGGCGCGCTTTGCACGGTCCTCATAGGTAAAGATGAGATCCAGCATACCGTACTGCTTTTCGAGCGGCGAGTAGGAGTCGATATCCAAAAATGCATTTTGTTGCAAAAAGTCCTCACGAATGGACTGTGCAACGTCCAAGGTCAGGCGGTCGGAGGCAGAAAGTGCATCCATACCGACCAGCTTGACGATCTCTTGCAGGTCAGCCTCTACCTGCAAGGTCTTCAGGCACCGCGCGGTATAATCCATCCACGCCTTGGAGACGTGCTCGGAGAACCAGCCCGAAAGACGGTCGCGGTACAGGGAGTAAGAGTTGAGCCAGTTGATTGCCGGGAAGTGGCGGCGGTATGCCAGGGAGGCATCCAAGCCCCAGAACACCTTGACGATACGCAGGGTCGCCTGCGTAACGGGCTCGGAGATGTCACCACCCTGCGGAGAGACCGCACCGATGGCGGAAAGTGCGCCCTCGCGCCCGTCGGCGCCAAGGCAAACGACCTTACCGGCACGCTCGTAGAACTGTGCCAGACGGGAGGTCAGATATGCGGGATAGCCCTCCTCACCGGGCATTTCCTCAAGTCGTCCCGACATCTCACGCAGAGCCTCTGCCCAACGGGAGGTGGAATCTGCAATAACGGCTACCGAATAACCCATATCGCGGAAGTACTCGGCAATGGTGATACCCGTATAGACCGATGCCTCACGTGCGGCAACCGGCATATCGGAGGTATTGGCGATCAGAATGGTGCGCTCCATCAAGGATCTTCCCGTTTTGGGATCGACCAGCTCGGGGAACTCACGCAAAACATCGGTCATTTCGTTTCCGCGCTCGCCGCAACCGATATAAACGACCAGATCTACGTCACTCCACTTTGCAAGCTGGTGCTGAACGACGGTCTTACCCGAACCGAAGGGGCCGGGAACGCACGCCGTACCGCCCTTTGCAATGGGAAAGAGTGCGTCGATAACGCGCTGTCCCGTGATCATGGGATCGACGGGCGGGAGCTTTTCCTTGTACGGACGGGATACGCGAACGGGCCATTTTTGCATCAGGGTGACGTCGGCAATGGTACCGTCGGCATACTTGATCTTACCGATGCGGTCGGTGACCTTAAAATCACCCTCGCGCAATTCTACGATCGTGCCCTTGGTCTTGGGGGGCACCATGATCTTGTGGAGAATAACGTCATTCTCCTGCACGGTACCGTAAATATCGCCGGGGCCGACCTGATCGCCAAACTTCAATGCGGGCACAAAGTGCCATACGCGCTCTCTGTCCAATGCAGGCACGTCGATGCCGCGTTGCAGGTTGGAGCCGTATTTGAGGCGAATGGTCTCCAAGGGGCGTTGGATACCGTCGTAAATATTGGAGATCAAGCCGGGGCCAAGCTCAACGGAAAGGGGTGCACCCGTGGATACGACCTTATCTCCGCGACCAATGCCTGCGGTCTCCTCATATACCTGGATCGAGGCGCGGTCGCCGTGCATTTCAATGATCTCACCGATCAGGCTCTTTGCACCAACGCGCACCACGTCAAACATATTTGCTTCTCTCATGCCCTCGGCAACCACAAGCGGGCCCGAGACCTTCAGAATTTTTCCTTCAATCATGTTCATGAACCTTTCTTCGTTTGTCAGTCGGGTGTTATTCCTTGAATAAGATATCTGCACCCACTGCACGCTCTACGGCAGAACGAATGTTGTTCATTCCGTATCCGGTAGAGCCTCCCTGCCCCGGAATGGAGATCACGGCGGGCAAGGGCATATCTTTATAGCGATTCATATCTTCTTCAATCTGTGCGGCGTAGTTTTCGGTGATAAAAATGACGGCGTATGCCCCACTCTTTACCATGGCGTGCAATTTTTTTGCCGCCTCCTCTGCGCCATTAACGTCTTCCACCGCAAAGCCCAGTGCCATAAAGCCCAGCACGGTATCGCGGTCTCCGATAATTCCGATCTTATACATAGCTTTCACGAATCCTTTCGCGAATGGTTTGTGTGGGAATACCTGCATCCTTACCCGCCAGCAAAATACGCAGGTTTTTGACCTCGTATTCGTGTGCCGCCAAAAATGCGACCATGACCTCAAGCCCCAAGGGAACGAATTTGGTCTCCTTGACAAGAGACATCCACGCATTGTCGGCAAGGCACTCCACCGCGGTCAACGAGCCGTCGGATGCGGCAACGCGCTCCGCAAAGGATGCGTATTGCGTTGTGCGCAACCATGCCCACACCTCGCTCTCACCGCGCGCAAACGCGGCAAGGAGCCGATCCTGTGCAATGGAGCCGCCGTTTAAAAAGGCATCGCTCAACAGCACGCGCCCCGCCTCTCCCATCTTCATGCGCAAGATGCGAATGGCGATCATGACGTTTAAGAGGTCTATTTTGACACACACCAATTTTTTGACGAATGCGTTATCGCATCTGCCTGCGGCACGTGCCATATCCTCGTAGCAGGCGCGATCCAATATCAGATCGATGACCTGCGGATTTTTGGTTTTTGCATAAGCGTCTGCCGCCTCGCTTGCCGCCGCAAGCATTCCATTCGGAAAGCCTGCAAAGCGTCCGCTTGCGACCATTTCAACGATCCTTTTTGCGGGAACGGTGCCAAAATCGAACATCATGGATGCAGGATCGATACCGCGCGCAAATGCCTTGATCGCCGCTTTTAAATTGTTACAATCGTAGGGATAGAGCCACAGTCTGAGTGCCTCCGAATCGGGGGCAAGCTCACATACGCGGCGGTAGGCGTCCTTTAAGATCTGCAACAGCGTCTCCTCACGCATGGGAGCTCCGTCCTCCTCGCGCCGCACGACGTGAACGCCGAACTCGGACAGCAATTGGTACGCCTCCCCTGCGTTTTTGGTATTTAACAATCGATCGATGCGGTCGCGCCCGATGATTGCGTTTTCCAGTGCGCGTACGTTCGCACTGCCGTATAAATAGTCAGCCATCGTCACTCCGCTCCTCTGCCGTTATGCCTTGGCTTCAAACAGTGCACGTGCCACCTCTGCCTCCAAGGACTCGCGCAGCTGTGCAAACAACAGCGAGAGTGAGCAGTTGGATTCCACACTGCCGTAACGGAGGATCAAGCCGCCGTCAATTGCCACCGTTTGACCGGAAAGCTGCAAAAGTGCCAGGCGGTCGGCGTTTACCTTGCCTGCAAGATGCTGCTTGACGCCATCGACCACCGCTTGTCCGCAACGGTCGCGGTCACGTTGATTGAGGAGCACCTCGTAGCACGCGGGAGCCATTGCGTCCTCCTCACCGTACAGCGTACGGCTGACGTCCTCTGCCTCCAATTGCTCGATCAGTGCCGCTGAAAGCAGACCGATGAGCAGATCCTTATATTGCTCCGACTCCAAGGCACGTGTCTGCTCCAGCGCGCCGTCAAACACGCCGTCAAGCAGCTCGCTCTTGGTCATTAACAGGAGGTTGCGATTTGCGGTCGTTGCCGAGGATCTGACGCGTGCAACGTAATCCATGCCTCCCTTTTCCGCTTCTTTGGAAAGCGACTCACGAATTTCCTCCGCGCGTGCGGCATATTCGGCGTTGATGCGATCGCATTCTGCCTGTGCATTTGCCAAGATCGCCGCCGCCTTTGCCTCTGCCTCGGAAAGGATCTTATCCGTGATTTTTTCAAGTCCGTTCATTGCCATTGGGAAAAGATCTCCTTTCTGTATTCGCGGGATCGACCTTTGATTACAGAACCAGCAAAATGGAGATCAGAAGTGCGAGAATTGCGTAAAGCTCAACGAAGGATGCGGAGATAACTGCCTTACCGACTGCCTCGGGACGCTTTGCCAAAACGGATACGCCCGCAGCTGCAACCTCACCCTGCTTCAGAGCAGAATACCAACCGCCAAACGCGATGGGCATTGCCGCAAACAGGTAGTATGCACCCTCGGAAACGCTCAATTCGGCGGTTCCGCCCATAATGCCGCTGAATACCATGATCAAAAATGCAATGACCATACCGTAAATACCCTGCGTCATAGGCAGAGCCTGCAACAGCATGGATTTACCGTACTTGTTGGGCTCCTCACTGATCAAGCCCGCGGTTGCCTTTGCAACCATGTTGACTGCTCTTGCAGAGCCAAAGCCCGGCAGAACGACTGCAAGTGCCGCCGCAAGAATGGCGATGTTGTTACCAGTAAAGATGCTTTTGATGATTTCGGTGATAATTCCCATTGTTCGAATCTCCTTTTGTTTAAATAATTTTTATTGATTTACATTGGGTACGTTTGAAATGTCTTCCGAATATTCCTCCGCCGGAAGTGCGGGAGAGAATGACTCGCCGCCATCCTCGTAAAACTTGCCAAAGAACTCGATATATTGCAGACGCGCCGCGTGTACGAAGGTTCCCAACAGGTTGATGGCAAGGTTGAGTCCGTGTCCCAGCAGCATGACGATCAGCATAAAGACAAAGCCGATCGGTCCGCTCGCGCCAAGACCCGTGAGCATATTGATGACCTGCGCAATAACGCTTGCAACCAAGCCCAGCGCCAGGATACGCGAGTACGAGAGCAGGTCGGATGCAAAGCTGATGAGCGAATACAAGCCACCCAAGCCCTTGATGAGCCATGCGAAAAAGCTCTTTTCGCCCACGCCCTTGAGGAGCAGGATCATGGCAAAGCCTGCGATCATCACGTACATACCAACGTCCGAGAGCTGTGTCAACAGCGCCGTCGTTTCGGGTGCTAACGGCTCGGTGGTCAGCATGCCTGCCGCCGCAGAGGGTGCCATGAGGTCAATGCCGGCAAACAAGACCCAGAACGGCAGATTTTCGCAGATCGCCTGCACGGGCTTGCCGCCCTTCCACGTTTGCACCATGTTGACCGCCATACCCGCGATCAGGTGGATCTCACCCATTCCCAAAGCCACGAACAAAAAGGCAATGGAGGAATCGACGGGATTGAACAACAGACCGTTGTAGAAGAACGATCCGAGGGGGGTCAGTTCGGCTTGTCCCTCAAATACGGGGAAAAAGCTGTTCATGATGGCGGTAGGCAGGTTTCCGAACCAGCCGCCAAACAGCACGCCCATGACCATGCACGATATGCCGCAATAGCCAAACATCAACAGCATTCGCTTCATTCCCTCCCGCGGGTTGAGCAGCTTGACACCGCCAAAGCAGGCAAGCACCAGCAAAAGCCCGTAGCCAACGTCGGCGAACATCAATCCGAAGATGATGAAATAGAAGATACTCATGATGAGCGTGGGATCGAAGGTTCCGTACTTGGGGTAGGAATACATTTCGATGACCCACTCGAAGGTTTGCGAGAAGGGATTGTTCCGCAACAGAATGGGAACGTCGTCCCCTTCCTCCGGGTCTGCCACCTCGCAGGCACACTCGAATGCGGAAAGTGTTTGCGCCACGCGATCGGTGACCGCCTCGGGGATCCACCCCATCAGCACGACGCATTGCTTGGTATGGTACAGCTTTTGCTTTTGCAGGCACACGTTGAGATCGGTCTGCTCTACGTCGTACAAGACCTCTACGTCATCCAGCTCCAAGGCAAGATCTGCCAATTGATCCTTCAGGCGCATCTCCTCATCGCTCAACGCAACGATCCTTTGCTCCGCGGCATCGTACGCCGTTTGCGCGGTGGTGGTGACGTCCGGGAAGGAGACCTGCAAAAAGTCGCAAGCCGCCAAGGCTCTTGTGACCTCCTCCTCGCTGTCGCGGTGGTAGGTGATGCTGAAATATCCGGTCTTGCCGTCGTCCCAGACCTCCTCCACGTAAGCTCCCGCCTCCTGCAAAGCGGAAACGTCAAACAGCTTGAGCGCACAGCTGCCAAGCAAAAATACCGCCTGCGCCGTTCCGCTCTCATTTAAGGGTGCATTGTAATCCAGCCACGGGGTCAGCGAGTGCACCATTGACTCGTTTCGCGTTTGCTCTGCACCGATCTCTTGCAATCGGTCGCGTATCGCCAAAGTCTTTTGAACCGTGCTCCACGCCCGATCCGCACGCCCGTCGGTAACGAACGCGGTACGGTCCAAGCGTTGTACTCTGCGCCCGATCCCCCCCTTGCGCATACTGTATTTGGCAAGTAGGGGCATCGCTTCGCAGATGTCGGCAAGCTTTGCCGAAAGCTCTGCGCGCAATCCGTCTGCCTCGGCACGCTCCAGGGCAAGCTCTCTTGCCTCGGGCACCGATTGGCGGATCTGGACACATTTGAGGTTCATCAGCTTACGTACAATGGCATCCGCGTCGTTGCGATAGGCAAGGACGGTCAGTTTTTTCATTGTACTTATCGGCATTTGGACGTTAACCCCCTGATTACGATTTTTTCGGCACTGCGGCGACGAAGCGAAGCCTGACGCTTCAGCTCATTCGCCTCCTCCTGCGCCTCCTCTGACATGCGCGTACGCAAAGCATTGGAACGCTCTTGCAATTGGAGCATCACGTCCTTTGCGGCGGCAACCGTTTCTGCCTCGGTACGCTCGCAAAGCGCTTGACCGTTGCGTTCGGCATCTGCTATCATTTGCTGTGCACGTGCCTGTGCCTCGCTGACGATGCGCTCTGCCTCTTGCTCGGTCTCCTTGATTTTTTGAATTGATTCTCTTGACATAAAACCTCCGTTCGGTTTCCCGTCATTTTTATTCCGCGATCTTAAAAAAGAATGCACGAGGTATTTTTTTCCAAAATATCCCTTACTGATTATTATACCATATCCAAGCGCCGAATGCAAGCATTTTTTGTCGATTTTACAGCATATTCTTTGTGAAATTTATATCGAAATCCGTTGCTTTTCGCCCCTCTTTTTTTAGCACTTTGACATGGAACGCATTGCCTGTTCAAACGCCGTGTTTTGCGTTGCGTTTTTATAAAAGATCAGCTCCTCGCCCATGGGATACACGCCGTCCGGCACAAAGGGCAGATCCCTTTGCTTGATGCCCTTGCAAAACGTCTGCCACACCTGCCCCGGTGGGAGAAGGGTCTGTTCAACCGTGTTCCAAACGTGTGATACGCGGTAATAGCCGTTATCGGGATCTTTTTTTCGCCCCCATAGACAGGACTCGCATAAAATGGCGACGTGCGTATCGCTCTGCCACACACAACGCATCCAAAAGCGATATTTTTGCGTATAAAAAAGAGATTTTTCATGAACGTCATCCAGCTCCGAAAACGCCCGTCGCAAGCGCTCGCCGTGCACCTCCGTGATCCACGCCATACACTTTTCGGCAAGCGTGAGATAATACGTGCCAATGGTCTCCCACTGTGTGGGGATCTGTAGCTCTGCCTCTGCGCGCAACAAGATCTGATACCCCTCGCGTACGCTTGCATTCATTTTTTTCAATTCGCTTATCATTGTAATCACCTCCTTTTTACCTTCTTATTCATTCCAAGCAAAAATTATGTGAATTTAAAAGGAAGTATGAAAACAAAGCAAAAAAAAGACCCCTTGGGTGTGCGGCGCTTGCCGTTCTCCAAGGGATCTGTTCAAGTGATTTCGTTTTGTCTTGTCGATTATTTTTTGACGTATTTGATATAGGTAACGGCACCGTCGCGGAGCAAGAACTCCAGATCGACCACGTCGCCGCGGTAGATCAGCGCGGTGGCACTTTGCTCGCTCGCCTCTCCGTACGCCGCCACAACGGCATCTGCACTGCTGCCGATGCGCACACCCTCGGGGGTTGCCACCGTATCGTCGTACAGTGCGACCATATAAACGTAATCCTTGCCGTTCATGGGATAGGTCTGGATCTCAAAGCCTGCGTAGGTATAGACCTTATCCAAGCCCACAAAGGCACAGGAGGCAGACTCCGCATAGTCGCGCCACTCTCCAAGTGCCGCCAAGATCGGTGCGGCATCCGCATCGATGGCGATCTTAACGTCTCCACTTTGATACGCGTACGTCGGCGTGGGCTTTTCCTGCTCCTCCTGCGTGCACGCCGCGCAACAAAACAGCGCCGCTAACACAAGACACAGACAAATGATTTTTTTCACGTTACTGTCCTCTCTTTTTTTCTTCTTGATAAACGGCAAGCTTATCCTTCCAAAGCTCTTGCAAGCCTGCCTCGTTTTGTCGGTTCTCCAAGCCGTACACGGTAGAAAGCAGTTCTCCGAAATAGGAGGTCAGCTTTTCTGCCCCGTAAACGTTGAGGTGAATGCCGCCGTCATAGGTATCGGTGCTCCAATCCAGCCCGAGCTCCTCGTCCATACCGATAAAGTTGTAGTAGTCCACGTCCTTCTCTTTGGCGTACGCCGCGATCTGCTCATCCCACTCGTCGTACCAATAGTACTTCCAATTGTTGGTGGGGGCTTTGACCAGCACCAGCTCCACACCCTTTTCCTCGCAGAGCAGGCGCATTTTTTCAAGGTATTCAAAGCCGATCTCGGGGAGTGTATAATCGGCAAGCGGTGTTCCCTCTCGGTCACTCGTTTGCGGATCGATGCCCGTTTGCATCAGATACCCGTTGTGAGAAACGCGGTCGCGGTGAAAGAGATATTGAAGATCCTCTGCCCCCAGCTCGCTCCAGCGGCTGTGAAAGCGCAACAGCGGAAACACGTAGGAAAGAAAGCTCTCGTCCTCGGTCATGGACGCGTAAACGGAGCGTATTTTGGATGCGGACCAGCGCATACCGTCCAAGGTCATGCGGTTGTACGCCTCGTTTTGCGGCTCGCCGTATTTGATGGAAAGCACGTTAAACACCACCACGTCGGGTGTTTCGTAGCGCAACGTATCCTCCAACAGATAGTAGGATTGCCAGATCAGCTGTTGCGCACTGCCGCGCACGTAGGACGTGATGCCGTATTCCTCCCACAAGGTGGGCGGCGTAAAGCACTCGTAAACCTCGCAGTCTCCGATAAACACCACGTCGTGGTCGGGATTTTCGTTGTAGTATTCCGCGATCATGGCGCCGTCGCGCGAGGTCGTCATATATTTGGGCACCAACAGCATTTGCAAGAACGAGAGCAAAAAGCAGGTCACAAGCAAGATGCAGGTGCATAAAATGTTCTTTTTTTTCATAATCCCCTTTAAAATTGTTGATAAATGAATTGAGATGCATCGTAGCCGATGCCGTACGCGCCAAAGAGCAGTACGAGCACGAGCAACGCGCAAACACAGGCGCACCAAGCAACGGGACGGCTTGCCAAGCGGTGACGCAAAGGCTCGTTTTTACCGAGCTGACTGACCGCAAAAATGACTGCCACGCCGCAAAGAATGACGATCCATTCCGCGACTCCGATGCCAAAGGAGAGCAAGCCGCCCGTAAAGAGCTCGCCCCAGTTCCACTTGGTGAGGATCGTTCCCCACAAAGAGAAGGTGAGAGAGACGTTGCGGTAGCAATCCAGCGAGCGGATCAAGCCCATTAACAAAAAGGTACGCGTGCATTGCCACACACACCACACGCGTCTTTCCTGCAAGCGCGGAAAACGCTTGTGAAAGCGGCGGTACAAGGGCTCAAGCCCACGGGAGACGAGAATGACCAGGCAATTCAACAATCCC
>JAZQYE010000059.1:0-2903 GCA_045633385.1 Eubacteriales bacterium
AGCGCAACAGCTTTTTGACGTCAAAATGATCCGATAGCTTGATGGAATTCATAGGCACTCCTTTCGGTCGTATTGGTGCAACACACGGCGACTATTATACCATAAAAGCTTGTAAAAGTCAAGCAAAATGACACCCTCGTCAATATTTTTCCGTTTTTTTGCTTGTTTTTTGCAATATTTTAAATTAAGAATAAGAATTGTCTTAAAAAAGAGGTACAAAATTATGAGCGAAGAATATTTGAGCTATGAGGAGCGCAAGGCTTTGGCACGCTCCTACCTTGGAAAAACGGTGCACATTGGCATCGATCGCCCCATTGGATACGTGCATCACAAGGAGAAATACGACCTGATCTATCCCATCAATTACGGCTACATCCCCGACGTGCTGGGTGGCGACGGCGAGGAGATGGACGTTTATCTTTTGGGTGTGGAGCACCCCGTAGAGGAGTTTGACGCGCACATTATCGGCATCGTCCACCGCGAAAACGACGTGGAGGATAAGCTGGTGGGCGCCCCCCTTGGAATGCGTTTTTCAAAAGAGGAGATCACTGCGGCGGTGCATTTTCAAGAGCAATACTACCGCTCGTACGTAGAAATTTTTGAGGATTTGACAAACGGATGACAACTTTTTTAAAAAAGCCCTTGCTTTTTTGTTAAAAGAGGTGTATAATAACAAGGATATAAAATAACCCCATTTTGGAAAGGATGAATGTAAAAATGGCAGAATGTACACACGATTGTTCTACCTGCTCCAGCAACTGCTCCTCGCGCGAAAAGCCGCAGAGCCTGCAAATCCCCGCTAACGAGCTCAGCGAGGTCAAGCACGTCATTGGTGTAGTCAGCGGCAAGGGCGGAGTTGGTAAATCGCTCGTCACCTCTATGCTGGCGGTGCTGTTGCAAAGAGAAGGATATAAGGTTGGAATTTTGGACGCGGATATCACCGGTCCCTCGATCCCCAAGGCGTTTGGTCTTCACAACGTGGAGGTATATGGCGACGACAACGGTATGATCCCGCCCTCCTCCAAAACCGGCATTGATATGATGTCCGTAAATTTGTTGCTCGGCAACGATGAAACCAAGCCCGTTATTTGGCGCGGTGCCATGATCGCAGGTACGGTTCAGCAGTTCTGGAAGGACACCATCTGGAACGCAGACGTACTGCTCGTCGATTGCCCTCCCGGCACCGGCGACGTGCCCCTGACGGTATTCCAATCCCTGCCCCTGAGCGGTGTTGTGATCGTATCCAGCCCACAGGATCTCGTCTCCATGATCGTCAGCAAGGCGGCAAACATGGCAAAGATGATGAACGTACCCGTGCTCGGCTTGGTCGAGAACATGAGCTACGTCAAGTGCCCCGATTGCGGCAAGGAGATCAAGGTGTTTGGCGAGAGCCACATCGAGGAGGTTGCCGAAAAGTTTGGTTACGAGCTTTTGGCACGCATTCCCATGGATCCCAAGCTCGCAGCACTGGTTGACCGCGGCATGATCGAGCTGATGGAAAACGATTATATGGACGCGGCGGCAGCTCACGTGATCGAAAAGCTGCAGCTTGCAAAATAAAGCACGTCAAAAAACTCTGTCGGGGCGTAAGGCTTTGACAGAGTTTTTGACGTGAAAATACCGAAAAATCACTTTTTTTATATCTTTTTATATATATTTGAAAAAAGGTATTGACAAAAGATGAAAGATGTGGTATAATACTGTCTCGGTACGGGCAAAAGCCCGTCTCTCTGCCGTGCAAATTTTTCTGTACAGCACGGTCGAATAGTCCATAGGGAGGTGTAAAACATGGAAAAGATTATCAATTCTTATGAAAGCATGCTCATCGTTAGCTTGGCAAACGGCGAAGAGGCCGCAAAGGCTACCGTAACCAAGTTCACCGATCTGATCACTGCTAACGCAGAAATGGTTCAGGTTGATGAGTGGGGTAAGCGTCGCCTTGCATATCTGATCAACGATATGAACGAAGGCTACTACGCTGTGGCTACTTTCAAGAGCGAGAGCGATTTCCCGGCTGAGCTCCAACGTTTGATGAACATTGACGAGTCCGTAATGCGCGTCATGGTAATCAAGCTCGAGCATGAGCCCGTTGCAAAGGCTGAAGTAGCTCCTGCAGAAGCAGTTGCTGAAGAAGCTCCTGTTGCAGACGCTGAGTAATTCGCGCCCGCTATCTTGAAAAAAGGAGGCATTATCAAATGTCCAGCTTGAATCTCAACAAGGTCATTCTTTGCGGAAGACTCACCGCTGATCCCGAGTTGAAGCAGACTCCCAGCGGCATTGCCGTTGTCTCCTTCACTTTGGCGGTCAACCGCCGCTTCCAAACCAAGAGCGCCGACGGAGCTCCCGCACAGCAGCAGGCTGATTTTATCAGCGTAGTTGCTTGGAGAGCAACCGCAGAGTTTATCTCTCGTTATTTCCGTAAGGGCTCTGCCCTTTGCGTCACCGGCTCTATTCAAACCAGAAGCTGGCAAGATGCACAAGGTCAAAAGCGCTATGCCACCGAAGTAGTTGCCGACGAAGCAATGTTCGTTGACAGCAAAAACGAAGGCGGGGTTGCCGGTGGGCAATATCCCGACACTTACAACGCGCCGTCCTACTCCTCTTCTCCCGCAGCAGCGCCGAAGTTCGAGGAGCTGAAGACCGACGACGATCTGCCCTTCTGATAGAAGCGGCACCCAATTTGAATAGGAGGATTTCATAAGATGGATACAAACGTTACCAAAACCGAAGAGGTTGTTGTTCGTCCGGCTCGTCCCGCAAACAACAATCGCAGAAGAAAAAAGGTGTGCATTTTCTGTGCAGACAAGGTTGCTTTTATTGTTTACAAGGATAGCGCAAAGCTCCGCAAGTTCATCAGCGAGAGAGGCAAGATTCTTCCCAGAAGAATTTCCGGCACCTGCGCA
>JAZQYE010000060.1:0-3842 GCA_045633385.1 Eubacteriales bacterium
CTTTTTGGATCTCCTGCACGGGTGTACCGCAAAGGCGCTCAAATTCCTTGAGATGCGGTGTCAGAATGACACGGCATTTGGTGCTTTTTAACAGCGAAAGATCCATTTGTGCCAGCGTATTCAAGCCGTCGGCATCGATGATCAGCGGTAGGTCTCCGTTTTGCAAAAGGTATTTTAAAATTTCGGCATTCGACGCACCTTGACCCCACCCCATACCTATGGCAAGTGCTTGATAGCGCGACAGCAAACCGTTCAACACCGTGGGGCAAAATTGCATATATCCATCATCATCCGCTGGAACAGGCAACAGCGTACTTTCCAACAGATATGGAGAGACGCTGTTGACAATGGATTGCGGTACAGCAAGCGCTACTACGCCACAGCCTGCGCGCAAAGCCGATGCGCTCATGTTGGCAAGCTTGGCGGCTCCCGAATAGGCTACACAGCCTCCCATAACGGCTACGTAACCGTACGTGCCCTTATGCGAGCTTTGTGCTCTCTTGGAAAACAGCGCGGCAACGTCGGCTTGTTCTACTGTAAAAATATGTTCCTTTGGTACAGAAATACCAATATCCACACAGCACAGCCGACGAATAACGTCCTTGGCTCTGCCGAGAAAATGACCCGGTTTATAGCTTCCAATTGCAACGGTCAGTTCGGAGCGCACACAACACGCACCCGTACCGCTGTCCCCGTTCAAGCCGCTGTTGATGTCGGCGCTGATGACAGGCTTTCCGCTTTGGTTGATCGCCTCGATCACGCTTGCCGCCATTCCCTCGGCTTGCCCGTAAAAGCCCGTTCCAAAAATACAATCGACAATTTGGGAATAGGGAGAAAAATCAAGCTCCTTGGCGGCAGGTATCGCCTTGATGCCCATTTGGCGGCATTGTTCAAAATAATACGCCCCGTCTGAGGAAAAATGATCGGAAAGCAGGATCAAATCACAGCACAATCCGTTCTGCTTCATCAACAGCGCCAGCACGTAGCCGTCGCCTGCGTTGTTTCCGCTTCCGCAAACGATAGCTGTCTTACCCTGCCAATCATAGCTTTGAAAAATTCCCTTGCCCGCCCGCATCATCAATTCAAGCCCCGATGTTCCGCCTGCGATGGTATCAAAATCGCTTTGCCGCATGGTTGCAACGTCAACAAGAGGTAGCATTTACACGCCTCCCTTCTCTTCTTTTTTATATTCTATCACATTTTCGCCATGATGTCAACAAATTACCATATTTTTAGGGGTTCCCTTTTTGCCTTTTTTGGAGTATAATATGCGTAGGAGACGAAATATACGTCGGCTTACCGAAGGGAGTGATCCTACATGGAGCTGATACGAATCAGCGACCGCAAAATGAAGATTATGCTGACCCCCACGGATATGCGCCATTTTGAGTTAGATGCCGACACCTTTGGAGAGGACAGTGCAAAAATGCACCGCGCCTTTAGACTGCTTTTGGACGAAGTAAAAAAGCAAACCGGATTTGAGGCTGACGACAGCCACATATCCGTCCAATATTTTCCCTCGCGCGAGGGTGGGTGCGAGATGTTTATCAGTAATTGCTCGGATGCGGAATACGAGGCAAGCACAAAGCTACGCTGTCCCCTCAAGGCAGAAAACAAAGCTCTGCAGCTACGGCAAAATCATCGAAACGGCTTTTACAAGGAGTGTGCTTACCGATTTTTCAACTTACGGGAAATGCTTGCGGTATGCCGCCGCTTAATGCAAAACGGCTACGTTGGAAGTAGCTGCTCTTACCGTGACGAATGCGAAAACTACTATCTGATCTTAAAAACGCTCTCTCCATCCCCATTTTCCGTGCCCGAAAATCTGCGCTTTATTGTGGAGTACGGAAGCATTGAGAGTCCTACCGCCCTGCGTCTTTATCTTTTGGAGCACGGCAGTGCGATTTGCGAGGAGAATGCGGTACATCAGCTTGGCAATTTATGCTGAACAAAAAAGAGTGGATCGATGCAAAATGCATCAATTCACTCTTTTTTATATGGTCACGAATAAAAGTAAGCATATTTTTCCATGGCATCCATTACTGCCTTGGCATTTTCAAGCGGCACGCCCGGGTAAAGCCCGTACACCATGCAAAGTCCGCCGCTTGGCAGGGCGATCTTTTTGACCTCCTCATAGATCAATGCATCGATCTCTTTCGGGGTGCCGTACGGGGTGATCCTTTGGCGGTCGATATCCAATTCCACGCAGATCTTGCCGCGAAAGCGACCTGCAATCCAATCGATGCCGTTTACCAGATCCTGCAAATTGATGACCTGCACACCGCTATCGATCAGATCGTCTGCCAGCGTTCGAATATCGCCGTCCGAATGCATACGAATCGGAATACCCGCCTCTTTTGCCGGCTTCATCAGGCGCGTGTAGGAGGGCTTGATGTAACGGCGGAAGAGATCGGGCGGCAACATGGGGCCGATTTGCATACCGAGATCCTCGGCATACCCCATCGATGCGCATCCTGCCTTGACAAAGCGCTTGACCAACGCAAGATTGAACTCCTCAAGTTGAGAGATCAATTCGTTCAAGCGAGGCTCCTCGTCCATCATATCAAACAACAAATTTTCATATCCGCGCAAGTCACAAAGCTGTAAAAAGGTGTGTCCGTGACGCAGGTCTCCGTCAAAGGAGCCTCCATTTGCCCGAATGCTTGCCCATTCGCGCTCTCTCGCCGCCCAATCGACGGGATACAGACCGTCGCAAACGTCAGGGTCCGGCATATACCACGTGCGCTCAAATGCACTCCAATCAGCAAGCGGATGTACCTTGACCGTGCCCGTAATGCCGTCGTCGGAGGTCACCCACGTGCACCCCATGGGGTCGGTATAGGGTTCATCCTTGCGTGCAACGGGGGCGTAGGTAGGCTTCCAATCGGGTGTGGGGCGCTGAAAGCTCGGAAAGAGGAACGGGTGTGACTCCATCAGCTCCCACAGCGCTTCAAGCGGATAATGATGCCAGCAGGCGGAATTGAACACAAACGTCATGGGAATGTGATCGGGATGCTCGAAGCGAGCCGCCCGATTAAAATTATCAGTCTTATCGATCATAGCGACCTCCCGTTAAATCAAAAACGCATGGTGAGTTGATCGGTCTCGCTGATGTTATCCAATACACCGTTGGCACGGAGCATTTCGATAACTGATTTGGATATCTTGGCACGGATTTGCAGATCCTCCACCGAGAAGAAGGGCTCCTCTTCCCTTGCGGAGATGATGTTTTGTGCGGCGTTTTCTCCAAGTCCCGGCAAGGACGAGAACGGCATACGAATGCCGCCGTTTTCGGGCTGGAAGATAAACGAGTGCGATTTTTGCAGGTCAACCGGCAAAAACTTGATGCCGCGTGCCATTGCCTCGTTGATCAATTGCAACACGGTAATGCTTGCCTGCTCCTTGGGAGACGCCTCTTTACCGCGCTTTTGAATATCGCGCATGACTGCCACGACGTGAGGTTTTCCGCCCATGACGATCTCGGCGTCAAAGCCGTTGGGAGCGACCGTAAACATGGTACAGTAGAATGCTACGGGTTGGTGAACCTTATACCACGCCAAGCGGATTGCCGACATGACGTATGCCGCCGCGTGCGCCTTAGGGAACAAATATTTGATCTTTTTACAGGAAAGAATATACCACTCGGGAACGCCGTGCTCGTTCATCGCAGCCTCCCATTCGGGCGTGAGTCCCTTACCCTTACGGACGGCCTCCATGATTTTGAATGCCATGGCGTTTTCCAAGCCGTTGCGGATCATATCCAACATGATACCGCCACGGGTACCGATCACGCGCGAAATATCGCAAATACCGTCCTTGATCAGATCCTGCGCGTTGCCCAG
>JAZQYE010000061.1:0-8054 GCA_045633385.1 Eubacteriales bacterium
CACCATCCCCCGCCCTCGGGTGGGGAGCAGCCCCAACTACTTAATCCCTCACCCCCGCCGCTTTGCGGCGGGGGGTTTTTGCTAAAAAAGGGGAGGCAAATGCCAAAATGCATTTGCCTCACCAACTCTTTTCTTTAAGTGTTTTCGGTTGGGGTATCGGTGTACGTGCCGGGGGATTGTCCGGTCGCCTCCTTAAACACGCGCGAAAAGTAGCCTACGTCGTGATATCCTACCATTGCGCTGATCTCCTTGATGGAGTAATTGGAGATCTTTCGCGATACCAACAGTTTTTTTGCCGTTTTGATGCGCAGGTCGGCAAGGTACTCGCGCGGCGTTTTGCCCACCTGCTCGTGAAACAGCCTTCTCATGTGGTCGGAGCAATATCCGTTTCGTGAAAGCACCTCGTCCAGCGAAAAGGTCTGATCCTGAAAATGGTGTACGATATTGTGTACGATATTTTCAACGCGCGGATCGGTCTTTTTCTTGTTCAAGCGTGATAGAATGAGCTGCTGCAGGGAGTCGAGCAATGGCTCGGTGACCGCTTGCTTATTTGCTATTTTTTGGTACTGCATGGAGTATAGCACCTGAATGATCTTGCCAACGTTGCGGTCGGGGTCATCGCTCAAAATTGTCGGTTTTGTTCTATCCAATGCGGGAAAGTCGTCGCACCACAGCCAAATATCGCGAAAGCCCTCGTCAGAGTATTTTGCGTGCTCGACGTGCGGCGGAATGCACACGATGGTGGTGGTATCAAACGGGTATTGGGCTTCTCCGAATTCGAGCGTTCCATCGCCCTCCAAGTTGGAAATAATTTCCCATGTGTTATGGTGATGACAGCCGTGTGTGGTCAACAAAGCGGATTTTCCGGAAATGAGAATGTTCAAATTGCATGCCTCCTTTTGGGGGATGTTGGTAGTATAACACAAAAAATGGAATATTGCAAGGGAATTTCAAAAGATTTCTCTAAAAAATGTCGGAAAAGTACAAGGAAATGTCGGTAAAGTTTATTGCTTTTTTGGCGCGATTGTTTTATACTGTATGTGACCGCAAGGCTCTGAAAAATACTGTTACTCACGGAGGCAAAAATAGTATGGTAAGAGATCTGACAAAGGGGAGCCCCACAAAGCTGATCGTATCGTTTGCTTGCACCATGCTGCTTGCCAGCATGATGAATTACATCTACAATTTTACCGACAGCTTGATGGTTGGCCGCTTTGTAAATGCCGATGCGTTGGGCGCGGTAAGTGCTACCTCTCCCTTTTTACAGCTCATCAATAATTTGTCCTTTGCCACGCTTTCGGGTGTTTCTATCGTAGCGGGTCAGTTGTTTGGTGCGGGGCATTACAAAAGCCTGAAAAAAATGATGGCGAACGCCGTTTATCTCACTGTTGCCATTGTTTCGGTTGCCACCGTTGTTTCTTTCATTCTCTGCCGCCCTATTTTGGTGGCAATGGATACCCCCGACGAGCTGTTGGATATGTCGGTCATTTATGCCGCTATCATCATTTTGGCAAAGCCGGTCTCCGCTCCCTCGTGGTTGCTGGCAGGTTTGTTTCGCGCTTTGGGCGACGCCAAGACCCCCGTTTACATTGCAATTATCAACGGCTTTGGAAACGTGGTGTTCAACTTTATCTTTTTGGTCATATTCCCCATGGGCATTGCGGGTGCGGCAATCGGTACGTTTTGCTCTGCAGCCACGGGCTCTATCATTTATCTGATCGTCTTTCGCCGCAAAATGCAGCTGTTGCATTTTGGCAAGGAGGATGCGGCGTTTTCGGGCGATATCGTCAAGCGACTGTTGCGCATTGGCGTTCCGCTCGGCTTGGAGAGCGCCGTTACGACCCTTGGAACCGTTATGCTGCAGGTTGCCATCAATGGTCACGGTGCAAACGTCGTAACGGGTATTTCGATCGGTACCAAGCTGATGAGCTTGTTTTGGATCTTTTTCAGCGTGTTTGAAAGCGCCCAGCTCGCCTTTTGCGCGCAGAACATCGGCGCGGGACAGATCGAGCGCGTGCGGCGCGGCATTCGCAACACGCTGTTGATCGATATTGGCATCGGTGCGTTCTTTATTCTTATTACCGTCTCTAATCTGGATCAATATTTGTATATGGCGTTTGTCGGAAACGATACCGAAATTCTCGCCTACGCGCACCGGTATATGATGACGCAAATTTTGTTCTCGCCCTGCATCGCCATTCTTTACACCTTTCGGGCAGGACTCAAGAGCTTTGGCTCGACCGTTCCCACGGTGCTGTGCGGCGTCATTGAGCTGATCGCGCGCGTAACGGTCTCGCTCTTTTTTGCCGAAAACCTCTCACTCCTGTTCTTTGCAGGCCCTATGGCGTGGGTGGGTACGGCGGTGTTCCTGTCGATTTTGTACCCCATCGTATGCCGAAGAGTCGTCAAACGGCTCACAGAGCAACGAAAGGCGGCACAAGAGAAAGAACAACAAAACGATGACTCTGCCGAGTTGCAGGCGGCAGAGGAGCTTTGATGCGCGACCAGTCTATGCAAGGAGAATCATAGATGCCAAGAAGTTTAACAAAGGATTTAACAAAAGGAAACCCGACAAAGCTGATCGTTGCGTTTGCAATGTCAATGCTGATCTCCAGCCTGATGAGCTTTGTTTACAACACGACGGACAGCCTGATGGTCAGCCGTTTTGTCAGTGCCGACGCCATGGGCGCGATCAGCGCGGTTTCTCCCATCAGCACCCTGATCGAAAGCCTTGCCGCGGCTGTGGTTTCGAGCTTTTCGATCTATGCGGGGCAGGTTTTCGGTTCGGGAGATTTCAAGCGTTTGAGAAGGATCATGGCAAACTCGTCGTATCTTGCGGCGGTGTTTGCGCTTTCCGTAGCCTTGGTCGGTACGTTGCTTTGCCGCAAGCTGGTGTTGGTGATGAACACCCCCGCAGGCTTTGTGGATATGGCGACCTCGTACTATTTCGTCATTGCGCTCTCACACCCCGTTGCCGCCGTTACGTGGCTTTGCGCGGGAATGTTCAGCGCCACGGGCGACAGCAAAACGCCGCTTTTGATCTCGTTGATCAGCGGTGGCTCCAACGTTGTATTTAACTTTCTCTTTATGGGAATTTTAAAGATCGGTATTGCGGGGGCGGCATGGGGAACGCTTTGCGCCATTTCTCTCGGCTCCGTTTTGTACCTGTACTTTTTAAAAACGCGCTTGCGCGTGCTGTTGTTTGGCAAAGAGGATGCCTCACCGTCGGGTGAAATCATCAAGACGTTGCTTGTCAAGGGCGTTCCGCTCGGCATGGTGAGCTCGGTCATAACCGCAGGCGCGATGATTTTGCAGATCGCCATTAACGGTCACGGTGAGGACGTTGTAACGGGTATTGCAACGGCAAACCGTTTGATCTATTTTATCTGGAAGATCTTTCAAAGCTTTGAGCAGGCGCTTTTGTACTTCTGTGCGCAAAATCTCGGTGCAAGAAGGATCGATCGCGTGCGGCAGGGCGTGCGCGGCACGGCATTTTTGAACATGGGCGTTGGTGCCGTGTGTGCATTGATTGCCGTTTTGTTTGGTAAATACGTTTATATGCTGTTTGTGGGCAACGACACGGCAATTATCAACGTGGCGCACGAGTATTTGGTCAGACAGGTGATCTTCTTCCCAATCATGGTGACCCTGTGTATATGGCGCGGCAGTCTCAAGGGGCTTGGCAGTACCGTTCCCGCAGTGGTATGCGGCGTGATCGAGCTGGTAACGCGCGCATTGCTCTGCTTGTTTTTTGCCGATAATTTACAGCTGTTGTATTTTGCAGGGCCTATTGCCTGGGGCTGCACGTCAGCCTTTTTGGCAGTTTTGTATCCGCTCGTTTGTAAAAGAGAAGAACGGCGCATCAAGGAGCAGATACGCGCAGAGGAGGCGGCACAGCATGACGGCGGTGAAGCAGCTTGCGAGATGCAGATCACGAAAGAGTGTTAAGAATACCGCAGAATGAATCAAGGAGGATCGTAGGTGGCAAAGAGTTTAACAAAGGATCTGACACAGGGAAGCCCGACCAGGCTGATCGTTGCGTTTGCAATGTCGATGCTGGCTACCAGCTTAATGAGTTACGTTTAGGGTACCACCGACAGCTTAATGGTCAGCCGATACGTAGATGTAGATGCCTTGGGCGCGATCAGCGCGGCATCTCCTTTTAACGACCTGATCGTCGGTTTTTCCGCATCGGTCATTTCGGGATTTTCCATTTTGGCAGGACGTATTTTCGGATCGGGAGATTTGCAACGCTTGCGTAACGTAATGGCAAACGTGGTGTACATCTCGGTTATTTTGGTAGGCGTGGCAACGGTCGTGTGTGCTGTGTTCTGCCGCACCTTTGTGGTGATGATGAACACACCCGCAGGCTTTGTGGATATGGCGACCGTGTATTTGTTTATCACGGTGCTCTCCATGCCCATATCAGCCATATCGTGGGTCTATTCGGGAATGTTTCGTGCCTTGGGCGACAGCCGAACGCCGTTGACGATATCCATTATCAGCGGTGCATCCAACGTGGTGTTCAACTTCTTCTTCCTCGGTATTTTGGATATGGGCATTGAGGGCGCGGCATACGGCACGGTTTGCGCCATTGCGTTGGGTGCAGGCTTATATCTGTACTTTTTAAAAACGCGTATGAAGGTCTTGCATTTTGGCAGGGAGGACGCATCGTTTTCTTGGATCATTACCAAGATCCTGCTTTCCAACGGTATTCCGTTAGGCCTTTTGAACGGCGTTATTGCCGTTGGTGCGCTGATTTTGCAGGTTGCGGTCAACGGACACGGCGAGGACGTGGTTACGGGTATTGCAACGGGCGGACGCGTGTTGACCATTTTGTGGATGATCTTTTTGAACTTTGAAAGTGCCATTATTTACTTCTGTGCGCAAAACCTCGGTGCACATCGCGTGGATCGCGTGCGCAGCGGTGTGCGCAATACGCTCCTTTTGAATCTTGCTTTGGGTGGCGTTTGTGCGGTTGTGGCAGTTTTCTTTGGCAAGTACGTCTATATGCTGTTCGTAGGTAACGAAACGGGCATTATCAACGTGGCGCAGGAGTACCTGACAAGCCAAGTTATTTTCTTCCCGCTTATGGTCACGCTTTGCGCGTGGCGCGGAGGACTTAAGGGTCTTGGCAGTACCGTTCCATCGGTGCTCTGCGGTGTGATCGAGCTGGTCTCCCGTGCGGTGATCTGTACCTTTTTTGCAGATAATCTCAGATTGCTGTATATGGCAGGGCCTCTTGCGTGGATCGGTGCAACCATCTTTTTGGCAATTCTGTATCCCCGTACGCTCAAGCGCATGGAGCGGCAGTTTGCTTGCGAAAAGCAGGCGGAGGAAGCGATTGAAAAGCAGATCGTTCCCGAACAGGAGATCCCGAACAGATAAAAAAAGAAAAGGGGCTGTTTCAAGTGCAAACGCATTTGAAACAGCCCCAACGAATTTTCTTCGGGCATGAAAAAGGGGAGGCCGATTGTTTTTTAGGGCTTGATCTTTTTGATCTCCTCGGCGTAATACTGAACCAATTCAAATTTGCTTCCGGGCATCAGACGATGGTCGGGGCAGGGGATAAAGCCGCCCAGAGAGGCCAGGCGTTTCATGCGCTCAAGCTCTGCGTCAACCGCCGCCTTGTCCTTGCGGAACGCGGTCTTATCCATACCGCCAACGCCGAGCATTCCTTTGCCGAATTTGTTGCGTGCAGGTTCAAATTGATCGCCCCACACACCGATCTCAATGGGGAACATGGTGTTCACGCCGTTGTTGAACCACGTGGGCAACAGCTTTTCGGTAACGCCGTCGCAATCAAGAGAGATAATATCAATGCCGTAGCGGCGGCAAAGATCGTTGCGCTTTTTATAGTGCTTGGCGCACAGCTCGTCGAACAGATCGGGGGAAAGCAGAGGACCGTTTTTAAAGCAGATATCCTCCCAATAGTGTGCAAAATCAAATTTTGCACCCGTTTGAAGCACCGCTTCAACGACCTGATATTGCATATCGGCGTAGGTGTCGATGATATCGGCAAACAGCGTTTCGTCCTCGTCGTACATCAAATAGCTCATGCCGAGCACGGTGGTCATATCGCGGATCTGACCCATTACGCTACCCAGCCACAAGCCTACGGGAACGTCCCAACGGCGCGTTTCGTTAAAGTTTGCCCACGCATTTTGGTTGATGCGCTCGGCACAAAATTGCATTTTTGGCTTGAACAACTCCTCAAACGCCTTGCGATCCTTGAGCAGATAATCGTCCTCCGATGGAATGGAGACAATGCCGGGCTTGATGCGCTCGATCACACCGTTGCGTGTTTGCACACGCTGTGTTCCGTCCGGAAAGGTCTCCAAAACCTTTGTCTCAAAAGGAGGAAAGAGACCCGTATTTGCACCTTTGGTATGTGCCCAGTTAAAATCCCAACCAATGATGCGGTCCAATTCAAAATCAGCATCGTTGGAATCTCCTACGCTGTGAGCGAGATCTTGGGAGATCTTACCTTGCTCTGCCCATTCCAGCAACAGCTCACGCCAATAACCAAAGTGTACGGCAGGCAAGCGGTCAACGGGCTGATAGTGTAACAAGTTCATTGCGCGCTCGCGATTTGTCATAACAAAAACCTCCAAAATTTGTGACGGTGTTGTTCTTTACGGTTATTATAGCATATAAAAACAGAAAATGCAATGGAGATTGTTTTGAAATTGGCAAAATATTTTCCTATTTTGTAGCGTGCGTATAAAAAAACTGCTGTTTTTTTATCGATTTTTCAAAAAAATTTATCGATTTTTCATTGTAAAAAGAAATATAATTTGTTATAATGGTGGCAAGCAGACAAGGGGGGCTGAATATGAAACAAGATTTTGTTTGGAGCTATTTTATTCAACTTGGCCACAATATGTGGCGCGAGCCTTGCTCACTCACAGAAAACCGTGGGCCCGATATTTGCCAGGCAACGGGACGCTACTGCCCTGAAATGATCACCGATCGCATGGTTTGGCGTGACGTAATTGATTTTTTGCCGTCCTGCGGTTTTAATACGGTCGTAATCGATATCGGGGAGGGGATGCAATACGAGAGTTATCCCGAGCTGGCAATTCCGGGTGCGTGGAGCAAGGATGAGCTGCGTGCCGAGGTTGCGCGCATTCGTGCATTGGGACTTGAGCCTGTTCCAAAGCTGAATTTTTCCTCCTTTCACGATACGTGGCTTGGGGAGTATTCTCGTATAAAGGGCACTGCAAAATACTACGAGGTGGTACGGGATTTGATCGATGAGGTCTGCGAGGTGTTTGCTCCCGTAAAATATTTTCACATCGGAATGGATGAGGAGTATTTCCCAAACCATAAAAAGGCGCTTACCATTATTCGCAGTGATGAGCAATGGTTTCGGGATCTGTACTTCTATAAGGAGTGCGTCGAAAAGCACGGTGCGCGCGCATGGCTTTGGGGCGGATACTACCGCCAGCACAGCGACGTATTTGTAAAAAAGATGCCGCGTGAGTGCCTGTTATCCGAATCCTGCTTCGAGCGGCTCGTGCCGCGCGGCGAGGATGGAAAATTCCCCCGTGCGGGTATCAATTCGTTGGTGGATTTTGTACGTATCGGCTACGATTTTATTCCCAACACCAGCACGTGGGCATTTAAGCAAAGCACCGCACAAACCATTCTGTTTTTTCATAATGAGGGACTTGTTAACGATCATTTGTTCGGTTTTCTCGTTTCACCGTGGCAGTTTACCAACGAGGTCAGCCGCTACAATTTGTTAGATGCGGCATACCGTACAAAATTTGCAAGAGAACTGTTTGAGAGTTATTCAAAATAAAGGAGAGGTTGAAATGAAACAGGATTTGATTTGGACGTATTTTATTCAATTGGGTCATAATATGTGGCGTGAGCCTGACTCTTTGGTCGAGGGGCGCGGACCTCTCATTGCGCAGGCAACGGGGCGCTACCGCGAAACGATGTACTCCGATCGCAAGGTTTGGCGCGACGTGATCGACTTTTTGCCGTCCTGCGGCTTTAACGCCGTCATCGTTGACGTAGGTGAGGGAATGCAATACGAGAGTTAC
>JAZQYE010000062.1:0-1642 GCA_045633385.1 Eubacteriales bacterium
GAGAATATCGACCTTGCAGCAGAGAGCGTATTACTTTACGTGTTCTCACGCTTTTCGGTCGATGTCTCGGTACAAAACGATACCGTTCAAAAAATTGCGGAATACACGCAAAAGCACTTTCAGGATCCGGAGCTTTCTATGACACAGCTCGCCAAGGAGATCGGCTATCATCCCAAATACCTCTCACACTATTTCAAGGAGAAAATGCACATCGGTTACAATGAGTACCTGCGCTCTATGCGCTTTCAGTACGCCATTTCGCTGTTTGAATTGGGGATCGATTCGGTCAAAAACGTTGCCGTTTTGTCGGGCTTTTCAGATCCCTTGTATTTTTCAAATGCCTTTAAAAAGGAGATCGGCATCTCCCCCAAGGAATTTATCGCCAACCTTTCTCTCAAGCAGACGGAATAAAAAAATCGTTCCCCAAACCGCAGTTGGTTCGGGGAACGATTTTTTTGATTGGATCAAGAGAGCTTATTTAAAAACGTGCGGTCATAGCACTCCATCGCCTCGCGAATGATCTCCTCGGCTTTTGCGCGTCCAAAGAGCGATTGCACGGCAGTCTCCTTGTTCTCCAGCTGCTTGTAAACGCTGAAGAAGTGCATGATCTCGTCAAAGATATGCGGCGGCAAGCCGTCGATGGAGGCAATGCCGAGATAGGTCGGGTCTGAGAAGGGGACTGCGATGATCTTGTCGTCCATTTTGCCGCCGTCCAGCATACGCATAACGCCAATGGGGTACACGCGCATCAGGGTCAATGGGTAGATGGGCTCGGAGCAAAGCACCAGCACGTCCAAGGGGTCTCCGTCATCGGCAAAGGTACGCGGAATAAAGCCGTAATTGGCAGGGTAGTGCGTGGAGGTGTAAAGAATACGGTCGAGCTTGAGAAGTCCCGTGTATTTATCCAGCTCGTATTTACACTTGCTGCCCTTGGGGATCTCGATCACCGCGTTAAAATCGTGCGGTTGGATATATTCCGGTTTGATATCGTGCCAAATGTTCATCAAGTGTTTTCTCCTCGTTATTTTACGTAATCGAATTCAAAGCCGTAGATCGATACAGTGTGACCGTCGCGACAGCCTTTTTTCTCCAAAGCCGCAAACACGCCGCTGTTTTGCAGAACGCGCTGGAAGAAGTTGAGCGACTCGTAATCGCTGAAGTTGACCTGACCCATCAAATTCTTGAGCCATTCGCCCTCTACGATAAAGGTGTCGTTTTCACGGCGGATGATCGTATCTCGCTCGCCGCCCACGTAAGCATCCTCGGGCGCATATTCGCGCTCATAGATCTTCATGGGAGGGAGCTCCTCCAAACGGGTGGCAACCGTGCGGATCATCTCGTCCACACCCTCACCCGTAACGGCAGAGATGTACAAAAGCTCCCAACCGTTCTCCTTGACGTAAGCCTCAAACGCATCTACGTCCACAACGTCGCGATCCAAGGAATCGGTCTTGTTGGCAATGATGATCTGCGGGCGCGTTGCAAGCTCGGCGCTGTAGCGACCAAGCTCGTAATTGATCTTTTGAATGTCCTCTACGGGATCTCTGCCCTCAAAGCAAGAGATGTCCACCACGTGCAACAGCAAGCGGCAACGGTCTACGTGGCGCAAAAATGCGTGGCCGAGTCCCGCACCGTCGGCAGC
>JAZQYE010000063.1:0-1848 GCA_045633385.1 Eubacteriales bacterium
GCTTGCAAACTCTTTTAAAATCTCTTGACATTTGTTGACAATTGCGGTATAATTATTAGGATGTAAAAATATGCTCATTTTTGAAGTGAGCAAAGTGAGGTTTTGTATTATGGCAAAAAACAATGAAAAAATGGTTGACCAGATCACGTCGATGGACGTTGATTTTGGTCAATGGTACACGGACGTCGTGAAAAAGGCAGAGCTGGCAGATTACTCCGGCGTAAAGGGCTGTATGATCTTCCGCCCTTACGGCTATGCCATTTGGGAAAACATTCAAAAGGATCTTGATGCGCGCTTTAAGGCGCTCGGTCACGAGAACGTCTATATGCCCATGTTTATTCCCGAATCCCTTTTGCAAAAGGAGAAGGATCACGTCGAGGGCTTTGCGCCCGAATGCGCTGTGGTCACCATGGGCGGTCAAAATCAACTCCCTGAGCGTTTGATCGTTCGTCCCACGTCCGAGACGCTGTTTTGCGAGCACTTCCGCAATGTTATTCAATCCTACCGCGATCTGCCCAAGCTCTACAATCAATGGTGCAACGTCGTTCGTTGGGAAAAGACCACTCGCCCCTTCCTGCGTACGGCTGAGTTCCTCTGGCAAGAGGGTCACACCATGCACGAGACTGAGGAGGATGCAAGAAAAGAGACACAGCAAATGTTGAAGGTCTACGAGGACTTTTACGCAGAGGCTCTTGCCATTCCCGCTTACACCGGAAGAAAGACCGACAAAGAAAAATTTGCCGGTGCCGAGGAGACCTACACCATTGAGCCCATGATGCACAACGGCGTGGCTCTGCAGGGCGGTACCTCCCACTATTTTGGTGACGGCTTTGCAAAGGCATTCGACATCAAATTCACCGCGCGCGACAACACGCTTAAATATCCCCATCAAACCTCTTGGGGTCTTTCCACCCGTTCCATCGGCGCCATCATTATGACACACGGTGACGATAACGGTCTTATCCTTCCTCCTCGCGTAGCCCCCATTCAGGTGGTGATCGTTCCCGTTGCACAGCACAAGGAGGGCGTACTCGAAAAGGCTGCCGAGAACAAGGCACCGCTTTCCAAGACCCTGCGCGTTAAGTTGGATGACAGCGACAACTCCACGGGCTGGAAGTTTGCACAGTACGAAATGAAGGGTGTACCGCTCCGTTTGGAGATTGGTCCGCGCGACATCGAAAACAACTCCTGCGTTCTGGTCAGCCGCGTGACCCGCGAAAAGACCTTTGTATCCCTTGACAATTTGGTCGAAGAGGTCGAAAAGGCTTTGCAAAAGGTACACGACGAGCTTTACAACCGTGCACTGGAAAACAGAACCAACCGCACCTATGAGGCGCGCACCTATGAGGAATTCCTTGACACGGCAGCCAACAAAGAGGGCTACATTAAGGCAATGTGGTGCGGTGATGTCGAGTGTGAGGAAAAGCTCAAAGACGAAACCGGCGGCGTTAAATCCCGTTGCATCCCCTTTGTGGAGGATCACCTGGCAGACACCTGTGTATGCTGTGGCAAGCCCGCAAAGCATATGGTCATTTGGGGCAGACAGTATTGATCGACCAAATTTCAGATAACAAAACAGAGGCGATTGCAGATTTGCAATCGCCTCTGTTTTGCTTTATTCTTCGCTCGTTTGCTCTGTTTGTTCTTCGGGGCACTCCGTCACCTCTGCGGCAAGCTCTGCTTGTACCGCTCTCGTCTTTCGTCTGATCAAGCATCTCACGCCAAACGCGATCCACGCAAGCACGCAACCGCCAAACGGAACGCAAGCGACGATAAAAAGCAGTAAAAAGCCGAGCGCATCCCAGCCTGAGGAAAGAAAGATCATGGCAAACATCAACGCCGCCGCAA
>JAZQYE010000064.1:0-4802 GCA_045633385.1 Eubacteriales bacterium
GATCAATCCTCGGTCTTTTCGTATTCGTTTTCGCGAATGCCGGGGTATTTTTCGTCCAGGAATGCCTCACGGTAGGGATTGACGCCCTTGGAGACTTTTTCGGGCTGATTGGAGAGCAACCAGCTCTTTTTGTAGTAGAAGGGATTGTGGAACTTGTTCTCCACGCGTCCCGTTTTTTCCAGTGCGTTCATGCAGGCGCGAATACAGCCGCGTGCACCGCAAATAGCAAAATAGCCCGTATGCGTCAGCATATAGTCGTAATAGCCCACCACGCTGTTGCTCTCGGGCTTGCGCCCCCACTTACCGCCCGCAACGGTGTAAGAGAGAATGTACGCCTCTTCCTCGGTCATTTCGCTGTTGCGCACGTCAAACGCCATATTGGGGAATTCCTTTTTGAGGAAGGGAGAGCACTCGTTGTTCATGCCGTGGTGCGAGAGCGTGCAACGCCCCATGCGCACGTCACCGTACCAGACCTTCTTTTCGCCGTAGTCGATCTCCAATCGCTTGTTCTCGTCCTTGACCGACGGAACGGCGTCGCCGGGGCATTCACGCGCACACGCGCCGCAATGAATGCAAATGTCGCCCGTATCCAAAATGGGGTCTGGTTCCAGCTCGCAATCGGTAAAGATCAGACCAAGGCGCACGCGAGGTCCGAATTTTTTGGTCAAAAAGACCTTGGAAAAACCGATCTCACCCAAGCCACAGCCTGCGGCAATGGCGCGCACACTGCAAATGACGTCGGGCGGAACCTTGCCCTCTGCCACGGGCTCCTGCATGGTGCCGTTGCCTTCGGGAACGGCGGGGTAGTGGAGCACCGCCTCCCAGCCGTGATCCTCAATAAAGCAGGCGAGCTCGTAAGAAAGACGGGGGCGGAAATAGGAATTGAGCTTGTTGTAGGAGTAAAAGGTGTAGTTGTGCCAATGCGTACCCTCCTCAATGCCGCGGTAGGTTCCGCGCGGAATGCGCATGGCAACGGCAATGACCGATTTTGCCTCGGGGAAATAGGTAGCAGGGGACATCAGCTTGGGCGCGTTTTGAAAGCGCTCGATGTTGCCAATGGCAATGCAATCAATACCAAGCTCCGCCGCCCGATCCTTGATCATTTGTGACGTCAGCATCATTTGGAGGCTCCTTTGCTGTACTGACCGCCCAGCACGTTGTTGCTCTCGATATCGCGCTCGTACTTGGCTCCGCTCTCACCGATCGCCCAAGCGTCGCGCTTGCGGAAGGACTTATGAAAGCTGTTTTCCAAAGCACCGCTCTCCTCCAGGTGGCATAGGCAGGTACGGTTGCAAAGAGCGGCTACGCGGTCGGGCTTTGCGTAGGGGGCAAAGCGGTTGGGGCAAGCGCCGTTTTTGCAGGTGCGGCACTTGTCGTAATTGATGGAGGCGACCTCCATCTTTTTGCCGCAAATATCCACGGTCTCGGTGTGTGCGGCATCCATGGCACCCAAGGGGCAAGCGGCAACACACTTGCCGCAACGGTCACACACCGATTGAGACAGCAGAGGCGTTTCGGGCAACTCCGCATCGGTAATGATCATGTGAAAACGCTGTCTGGAGCCGTATTTGGGGGTGAGCAGAAGACCGCTCAAGCCGATCTCTCCAACGCCGCAAGCGACCGCCGCGTAGGTAAAATCGGGAAAGACGTTTGGCTCGGGGCGACCGTCACCGACGGATACACCGCTGGGCTTGATCTCGGCAGGGTTGGGGAATATCGGTACAGCCTCCCAGCCCTCGTCCTCCAGCACGCGCACCAGATTATAGCACGCCAGGGAGAGGAATTCGTCCTCCAGCCAATTTTGACCAAACAGCTTGTAGTCACCAAAATTGGTGCCCTCTTCAACGCCACGCAACGAGCCGCGGCAAATGCGCTTGCCCAGCATGATAACGGTCTTTCCTTCGGGGAAGATGGAAAAAGGATTGTGCTGTGCATCTACGCCCGCAAAACGAGCCTTTGAGGCAAAGCCGATCAGATCGATGCCCTCGCGCTTCATCGATTCGCGAATCAGTTGTTCAAGATCTTTCATAAAAAACGCTCCTCATGATAAAAATTGCTTGATGCTTGCATTATAGCATATCCGTGCCTGCTTTTTCAATAAAAAAAGCAAACAAATTTTTACTTTTCGAAACAAAATTTCAAAAAGAACTTGCAACTGTCTGCGTTTTGTGCTATGCTATAAAGCATCGAGAAGAGCAAAAGGAGGCAGATAATATGGCAGATAAGCTCCCCATTCTCACACAAGTGAATTTTTTTCAATCCTCATTTTGTCCAAGCACGGCAAAGGTCTCACCGCGTCCCTTTTCGTCTCTGACCTACCGCAAGAGCGGAAAAGTTTCAATTTTCACAACAGACACAAGCTTTGTATCACTCCCCAATACCGTCACCTTTATCCCTGCGGGCTGTGCCTACGAGACCGAGATTTTGGAGGCGGGGGAAATGCTGATTTTGCACTATACTACGGGAGAGCCGCACGTCGATTTTGGAGATACGCCCATGACGATCGCTCCTGCACACGCAGAGATCCTTTTGAATCTGTTTTTGCGCGGCGTTCGACACTGTCAGAGCGAGGGCTGTCGATACGCCTGCATGGCAGATGCCTACCGCATTCTGGCAGAGGCAGAGCCGCTGTTTTTTCAAAAGGACCTGCTCCCTTATAAAAAAATGACTGACTGCAAGCAGTACCTTGACGAGCACTTGCTTGAGTCGGATCTGCGCATCTCAGACCTTGCCACGCGTTTTGGAACGAGCGAGGTATGGTTTCGCAAGGAGTTTCAACGGTTTTATCATTGCTCACCCGTGGAGTACGTCAAAGCGCGCCGCCTGGAGCACGCCTGCCAGCTCTTGCACACCAAGCTCTACTCGGTGGCGGAGGTCGCCACGCGGTCGGGTTTTGACAGCATCAGTTACTTTTCGGCACAATTCCATCGCCACTTCGGCATCTCCCCTCGTGCGTATCGGGATCTGTAAAAAAAGTAATAAACCGCCCCGACAGCAGGGAAAGAGATTCGGTATCAAGCCGAACCCTTGCACTTGTCGGGGCGGTTGTGTGTGTCGATGATCGTATTGTTTCGTTACTTTCCGCTTTTCGGTAAGCTTTTACTTAGAGCATTCATTGAGCCTCGAAATGCAAGCGGCTTGAGAAAACAGCTTAAAAAAGGGGGAGAGCCGTGCGCGAAGTGACTTGATGGATCGCTTTCAATCAAATTAACGGATGCGATTGCTTTGCCTTCCCCCATAGAAAAAGCGGTTTGGGTACTTTGCGACTTATTTGTATTTTTCGATTAACATCTTGACGCGTTCGATGCGTTCCTTGAAGCCCTCACAGTCGCGCACGCTGTTGAACCATTCCCAGCCGCGCGGCGCGGTCATGCCGTACAGAATGTTTTCTGCCGAGCGGCGATTGAGCTCCCAGCCGTCGATCGGTTCGTAGCTTCCGTCGGGGAGCAAAACGCGATCCTCGCCCTTGGGGTAGAGAATGCCGCCAAAGACGTGCTTACTGCCAAGCTCCAACAGCGTTCCTTCGGGGATCTTGAACCATTCCTCATACAGATCCAACGAACGATCGAGAAGTGCGTAGCCCTCTTCGAAATTCTTGCATCCAAAGGAAGCGCACGCAGCAATAAAGATCGCGTCGGCGTAAACGCCGCGCCAAGCGGGCGGGACCTCGCCATTCTCGCCAAATGCTGTTACCAGCGTTGCGCAATGCCGGTGCCACGCCACTGCTTTTTCCTGCACGCCGCGCAGGCGGTGGGGGCGGCCAATATAGTGGAGCATCAGCTTGAAATTATTCAGGTCGTGCAATGCGCGACTTTCCTCGCGGCGATTGGCATCCCACAAAGGACCTTCCTGCGTTTCGGCGTAAATGGAGGAATACTCGGTGATTGGGGGCGGGAGCACGCGAATGCCCGTGCGGTTGGCAAAAATGACGATCTCTCCATCCTCATCGGCAACGTATTCGTATTCGGCGGCACCAACGTAGCCGTCGGTAAGGTCAAGCGCATCGTATCTGCGGAGCATTCCGTCGGAGATAGGCATGTATCCTTCTCCCGTTCCCGTATAGGAGGTCAACTCGTACACGGCACGGCGCGCGCCTTGAGCGTATTCGTTGACGGTGCGGACAATACCGATGCCGCGCGCAAAATAATACTCCTTTTTGCCTGCACGATAGGCAAGACCGCTACCTTTTTCAAAGCCATCGATCTCCAAAGAGAGCTTGATGCAATCGTCGAAGCACCCCGCCGCCGTTGTGATGGGATCGCTTGCAGTACATACGATGTTGGTTTTGATGGGGTGTTGCTCCCAGAGTAAAAAGCTTGCCGTTGTTTCGGCTCCGACGTGCCACTCGTTTGACCACAGGCAACCCGCACCGTCTTGCAGAATGCCGAGGATATCGTTGAAGAGCAGAGGCGTGCTTGCTTCGCCGTCCGAGCCCATGTGTTTCCACTCAAACGACCAGCGGAAGCCGCGCCCCGCAATACGTACCACGCCATCTTCGCGTTCGATTTCTTTGCGGGCAAAAAAGTTCCAATGTCCGGTTGCCGTGTGCGACGGGTTGAATTTGGGATCGGTCTCCATAATCCTGCGTGCAACGGCGCATGCCGCACGCGTATGTGCCTTTTGCATGGGCGTTTGTGCCAGCTTCTCGGCTCGCGTGCACGCTGCAGAAACGTCGTAGATCAGCTGGTTTCCTTTGGCATCCTCGCGCCAATACTCGGTGCGAATGCGGTCGATCATATCCAACCATGCGTCCTCGTCATAGCGCAAACGCTCTGCCGTTACCACTTGCGCAATGCTGACGG
>JAZQYE010000065.1:0-1527 GCA_045633385.1 Eubacteriales bacterium
GATGCACCGCGTGCCACATGACTCCTGCCGGATAGATGAGGTAGACCAAATTGGAGATTAGACCCAGCATGGCAAACGAGGTGCGATATTTTGCAAGAAACGGAACATGGTAACTCAAAAAGCAAGCCACGCACATGGCGGTGCAGGCGTGAAAGGGCAGCTTTTCAATGTCGATCTCGCCATATGCAAGCGGCATGAGAAACAGATCTGCCACGTACATCAAAAAAGCCGCAAGGGATAAGGATCGTGTCAGCTTTTCGCGTGCTGCTGCATCCTTGTGCCGCATGAGCAGCAAAAGCGCAATGATCGCCGCAGCTGCCAGCGCGATGTATGCAAAGTGGCTGATGCTGAACAGGGTAAAGATCTCTCCGCCCTTGCGGTCAGCCAGCAGCGTATGTAAGAATGAATACATGTCTTTATTGCCTTTCTGTCGGTACTTGGTGCCGTCACAATGCAAGATGTAAATAATCAAAAAGCATCTCCCAAGGCTTGATCAAGGGAATGGAAACGGCAAGGGCGCAAATGATCTGGATGACCCAAGCTGCTTTTGCAAAGCAGAGCTTTTCGGACAGGATCAGATTGAAGACAAACAGCACGATCAGCGCAACCAATGCAAGCAGCCCGACCGCGATGCAAAACGGTATAAATCTCGGGTACTTGTCTAAAACGTTGCTGTCTATTGCAGATGCCATGATGACACCCATCAGGTTGAGCAGACATTCCGCGCCAAGGCTGATAAGGGCAGCGTATGCCACCGTAAAGACGGGGATGAGTAAATAGCGTGTTTTGTTCATTGCTTTACCTTTTCGTTCAGAATTTTTCGCTTCAACCGCTCCAGGTGGAAGAGGAGTATTTGATCTCGTTCTTTTTACAAAAATCCCAAAAAACAGAATCCCTGAAATTTTCCCCAAATGCAGCTTCAATCATTTGGTGGAGTGTGCCCCCGTATTCTTTTTTTAGCGCAGCGACGAATTTTTTCGAATTTTCTTTGTCAAGGTAATACGTTCTTTCAAAGTCGCCGCCGCCGAATTGGCTGACACCGTAATCTGCATAGCCGATTGCAATGGTATCGTTTTTTTCTTCGATCCAAAATCCGCTGGTTCCTTCTCTCATAAGGGTGTTGCCTCCTTTATTCGTATATGATTTTCCAAGATTATTGTAGCATATCAGCCGCGGTTTGTCAATGTGGGGCGGGGGATTGTTCCAGCCGTGTTGTTTGTTTTATATGATTCGCAACGGCGGCACCCGATTTACAAGCAAATGCGTACTGCCCTACGCAGATTCTTTGTGCCAAAGCTCCGGAATCTCGCCTTTGGCGAGAATACCCGCGCCCTGCGCCCGGCAAATGCCTCGCTGCGCGAGTCGCTTTCCGACGGCTTCGCGGCGAATGCGAACCGGTTTTCTTGCGCCTGCGGGGCGCAAGAAAACCCGGTTCGATGAAGGAGTGAGGCCTCCAGCAAAAAAGGACACCTTCAAGGTGTCCTTTTTTGCTGAGACGTGTTGACAAAAAAGATGCCATTTGCCACC
>JAZQYE010000066.1:0-1935 GCA_045633385.1 Eubacteriales bacterium
TTTGGTTGTCAAGCGGGGGGCTCTGCCATTACGTTTGTGCAAAAAGCGGAAAATTTGGATTTTTTGGAGGCGGTGCAGTTTCTTGCCGAGCGCGCAGGACTTCCAATTCCTAAGGAGAGCATTGCCCGTGAGGAGGAGAGCATTCCGCGTAAGCGTGTGATGGAAATGAACCTCGAGGCGGCAAAATTCTTTCGTGCCTGCCTGTTCGATCCGCAGATCGGGAGCGTAGGCATGGATTATTTCAAGCGCGAGCGGAGCTTGAGCGAGGCGACTATCAAGCATTTCGGCTTGGGCTATGCGCCAAACGGCTTTGGAGCATTGCGCGATCACATGCGCAAAAAGGGTTATACCGACGACGAGCTGGTAGCCGCATATCTTTGTACGCGCAGTCAAAAAAACAACACCGTGTACGATATTTTTCGCAATCGCGTCATGTTTCCCATTATCGATACCTCGGGCAATGTGGTGGCATTTGGCGGCAGAGTGATGGACGACTCCAAGCCAAAATATCTCAACACGTCGGACACGCCGGCGTTTAAAAAGAGCAAGCATTTGTTTGCACTCAATTTTGCCAAAAACTCTTGTGACGAGCAAATGATCCTTTGCGAGGGATACATGGACGTCATTGCGTTGCATGCCGCCGGCTTTGAATATGCCGTGGCAACGCTCGGTACGGCGATCACCGCCGAGCACGCACGCATCTTTTCTAAATACACCAAAAAGGTGATCATCTCCTACGACGCCGATGAGGCAGGACAAAACGCAGCCAACAAAGCCATGCGCATTCTTGGTGAGGTTGGCATGGACGTGCGCGTGCTGAAGCTCAACGGCGCCAAGGATCCCGACGAATATATCCGCACCTTTGGGGCGGATCGTTTTCGTCAAACGCTGGAGCAGAGCCGCACGGGCTTTGAGCACAAGGCAGATCGCGTGCTGGCGGGCTATGATCTGAGCGACGGTACGCAAAAGATCCGCGCCTCCGCCGAGCTGTGCGCCCTGATCGCAGAGTATTATTTACCCGTGGAGCGCGAGGTCTATCTTTCATATGCTTCCTCCAAATTGGAGTTCCCGGTTGATGTCTTGCGCGGCAACGTCGAAATTGAAAGGCGTAAGCGCAAGAGCGCGCAGGCGGCAAGTGAGCGCCAGCAGGCGCAGGCGAGCGTTAAGAATTTCGGTGACCGTATCAATCCCGATGCGGCAAAGGATCCAAAAGCCGCCGCCGCAGAGGAGGCCGTGTTGGGCTTGCTCTTGATCTACGAGGAATACCGTAACGCCGTGGAAAAGGGCGAGATACCGCTTGCCGCAGAGGAATTTGTGACCGAATTCCACCGCCGCGTGTTCGAGGCGATCATGCGCGGAAATGCAAACGAATACGGCTTCCGCTTTGAATTCTTGGGGCAGGAGTTCTCCCCCGACGAAATGGGCAGGATCCAAAAAATGGAGGTCATGCGGCGTCAGCTTTCGCAAAACGGGCCTGAGGTGTTCCGTTCTGCCGTACAAACGCTACGCAACATTCAAGCCGATCGCCGTATGATGGACGGAGATTTGAGTGAGCGTTTGGAATACTTGCGCCAAAAAAAACAAAAGAAGCAATTGGAAAATACATAAAAGAAAGGCTGTTAAAATGAAAAACGTGGATGTAAACGATATGGTTGAAGAGACCGGAGCTTCCTCTTCCAAACGTAGCGAAATGAAGATCGATATGGATCTTTTGATCGAAAAGGGCAAGAAGGGCAAACTTTCCGAGTCTGATCTGGACGAGGCATTGGAGGAAATGGACTTTGATGCCGACAGCATCGACAAGCTGTACGAGACCTTGGAGGATAACGGCATCTCCTTTGGCAGTGATATTTCCAGCGAGGAAATGAGCGCCATTGAGAGCGAGGTCGAGGCATTTAGTGCCGCCGAAAACATGGAGCGCATTCTGGAGCAGGA
>JAZQYE010000067.1:0-8833 GCA_045633385.1 Eubacteriales bacterium
AGATGTTAGAAAAATTCACATCTTCAATTTCGGCACAACCCCTTGCCGAGTAGCTTGTGATATAGTTGATTCCATATCCTGCGTTTTCGATCGTGTTCCCAAACACGCGAACGTGTTGAATAATGCCGTACCCGACGCCTACGCGAATACCGCAGGCAGAGGCAGAGAGCGTACAATTGGAGATCGTGACGTACTCGCAGGGGCGCGGCTTTTTGAGCCTTTTGGAGTCACAGCGAATGGCAATGGCATCGTCACCCGTGCGAATAATACAATCCGAAACGATCACGTAACGACAGCAATCGATGTCAATTCCGTCCGAGTTGCCGAAATACGCGGGATTGAGCACCTTAATGCCGCACACGGTGACCTGCTCGCATCCGTGCAAAAAGAGCGACCAGCAGGGAGAATTTTGAATGGTGATGCCCGTGACGATTACGTTTTCGCATTCGATCATGCAAACGACCTGCCCGGGGCGGAGCAGGGTCTTGTCACGCGCAAAGGAGATGCCGTTGCGCCAAGCGTATCCCGACATCCATGTGTGCTCGGGGTAAAATTTTGGCTCCTCAAAAAAGAAATCACCCGAGCCGTCTACCACGCCGTCTCCCGTTAGCGCCACGTTTTGGCACTCTACGGCAATGATCAAATGCTTTGCCATCCACTCCTCGGAGACAGAACCGAAATTTTGTGCATAGGCATCGGCGGCGTTGTAGTCGGAAAGATCAGTGCTTGCCTTCAGCATGGCGCCATGCTCCAAATGGAGCTCAACATTGCTTTTGAGAAAAAGTGAACCTGTCAGATACGTGCCCGACGGAATGAGCACTCTGCCGCCGCCGTTGGCGTGGCAGGTGTCGATTGCGGACTGAATTGCTTTTGTCGCAAGTGTCGTTCCGTTCGAAACGGCACCAAACTGTTCTATACTGTACATCATTACTCCTCAAAGCTTGCAGGTGTATTGCGCGTTTAGCTGAGTCTGCGAAAGGCTTGTACCGTTTGGCAAAAGGATCTCTGCTTGCATATCGGTATTGGGAAGGGTAACGGAAAGCTCGATTTCACCGTCGGACTTTTTCCATTCCACCAAAATATTGCCTTGCGGTGTGGGCACGCTTCCTTTAGCCCACGTCAGCGCGTGCGTTTGAAAATCGGGCTTGATACGCACGGACTTGTAGCCGTTGGCAGTCGGATAAACGCCAAGCACCATGGCAGAAAATTCGTAGGCGGGGGCAGAGCTCCAGCCGTGGCACTCACTGCGCGGTGCATCGGGGTTCTCGCACCAAGTGGTGCAATGAAGATCGAGCATTTTGTGCCAGCCGTCAAAGAGCTTGGGCGCGTAGCAGTAGCGGTCGGCAAGCTCCAAAGCGCGGAAGAGGTAGTGATTCATCGAGAACGTACAGGATTCCACACGCTCATGTCCGTCAAAGGTGCGGTCGATCAGCTCTCCCGCCTCCTTGCCGCATACCGCGCCCGAAAGAATTGCCCACAGAGTGGTGTGCTGAGAGAACTCGCGACGGGAGGGGATGTTGCGGTAAAGACCTGCCGCCTCATCGTAGCAATTTGCTTTTACTGCGGCGATCATTGCATTGGCGCGTGCACGGTAATCTTCGGCTTTTGCGGTGCGTCCAAGCGCACAACAAACCTCTGCGGCGGCACGCAGGGCGGCAACGTACATCAGGCACGCCACGGTCAAGGGCTCGTCATCACCTCCCGTCGGAACACCGCGCTCCCACGAGGGAACCCAATCCACAAAGTGCCAATAGGGGGTGGGGGAAATCAATCCATCGTCGTTTTTGAGATTTTCAAACGCTTCCAAAGCCTTATCCAAAACGCCCGTCAGCTTGCGCGTGGTGTTGAGGTCGCCTGTGTAACGCAGGTAATCGCGCAGCATCAGCACCCAAAACAGCGTAAAATCGGGTATGATCTGTACGTGCGTGGAGGGGTAGTTAGCTTGCAGCATACCGTCCGGCATTTGGGAGTGCGCCAGGTCGATCAATGCCTTGCGCGGCATACGCATATCTGCACCCATGCGTAGGGTAAAGAGCATTTCCAAGGCGCTGTCCATTTCGTATTGCTGTTGCTCATAGTGCGGACAATCCACATAGATCTCATGCATCGAGCAAAGCACGGTGTTGCGGCTGATCTTCCACATCTCGTTCAAGCGCTCGTCGGAGCAAGCAAACGAACCGTTTTCATCCAAGGGATAAAAGTACGGGGAGTAGCTTGCCGCAAGGCATTCAAAATCGGCATTTGCATCAAATTCGATACGAACGTAACGGAATGCGCGGTACCAAAAGGTGGAAAAATGCTGTTCTTCTCCCGTTGCGTGCAAAACGTCGTAGTGGTAGGAGCAGGCACAGGCATCTTTGTGAAAGCTTGCATCATCGCGCATCGCTTTTTGAGTGGGACGTCCCGTTTTGTCGGGGACGGCGTAGCACTCTGCGTAGATCACGCGTAGCGTCGTTCCTTTTTTTGCACGGATCGATAACGCTACCTTTGCGGTCGTGTAAACGCCTGCATCAAGCTCGATAAAGCCCTCGCCGCGGCGGACGATCTTCAATTCGCGTGCGGGGTGCGTCATCATTTGCGGAATGATGCGCTCGTGCATGACGTAAGGATCGTTCAAACCGTAGGCGTTGTAGGCGTAGTTGGGGGAAGGATCGTAAAATTTGCAAATTTGAACGGGCGTGCGCTTGGAGTCCCCCAAAACCTCGTCAAAGGGAGCAAGGGAAAGAAAACCGCGCGGAACGAGTTTGATGGCATCCTCTCGTTCACAGATCCAACTTTCATCGGCAGAGAGCACCGTCTCTTCCTCGCCGTTTTTCAAAACGCCGTCAAACCACAATGCGGGGTGCTCACGATGAAAGGTTGCAATAAAACGGTCGTCGGCAACATGCAAAACCTTGATCTCAATTTCGTTTTCTCCATCCTTGAGGTCGGAGGAAATTTCGTAGCTTTCATAATAACGGATGTATTGAGGTCCTTGGCAAGGGCCCTCTCCGATCATTTTTCCATTGAGAAAGAACTGATAGCGCGTGTCGGCACAAATACGCGCACGCAGTGTGCTTGTGCCGGTTGTGTTAAATTTTTTTCGAAAATAGTAGTAGTGGGAGGAAAGAGGCATTTCCTCGGTGCGAATCCAGTAGCTCATATCGTCTCCTTTATTGATAGAATTTTAGAGTAACCTCTCCCAACAGTCCGGAGGGAGGGATTTGCATAAAATAAGAGAAGGAATCGTGATTTTGCCGTACCAAGGTATTGGATACCGTCAACTCCACGGTGTTTTCTCCAAGCTTGACTGCGCTTGAAATATCAAATTCATAGGGGGCGCAAATGCGTATTCCCATATCGGTTCCGTTCAGCTTCAGTTCCGCAACCTCGCCCACGGTACCAAGGTCAAGGGCAATCCTTCCATCCGTGTTGGAAAGATCAAAGGAGAAGGTATAGCGCATTTTTCCTGCAAAATCGGGGTAACGGTCGTGCGCGGTCACGTTAAACCAACGCTCAAAGCTTCCGATCTCCTCATACTGCCAAGGGCCTTTTGCGTTGGCAAGCGCAAGTGAGAAGGTCGGTGTGAGCGTTTCGGTACGGATCAGCTCTTGCGGGAGCGGCAGATCGTCTGTTTCTTCAAAGATCAGAATGCGAGATTCACCGCAAAGCAGGTGAACGGGAACGTTACCGTCCTCTGTTTGCGAGCGATAAGAGCCATCGCCCAACAGATCGAGCGAGAGATATGCACCGTGTGCAGGTAAAGTGACCGTTGTGTCGGCGGCTTCACAGGGATCCTCGTTAAAGAGCATAAAGAGATCTTTGCCGTCCTTTTCGATATGGTAAATGCGCAATTTTTCAAAACCGTTCGGAACACCGATTTCGCACATACCTTGCGCTTTCATACGAGCGGCAAGCTCCGTCAGCGGAACGACCACGGCATCCGCAGGTGCGTTGTGCGGACGGGAATTGACGTACCATACCGCAATGCCTGCTTTTTGCAGGTCAGCGAGTGTGTCGTAAAAATCCGACGGCAATATTTCTGCCTCGGGAACGATCAGGCAATCAAAGCACTCGTCGGAAATGCAGAGCCTTCCGTTTTCAACTTTTGCATCACGCAAATAATCCATGGGAACGATGTCGTAATCGATGTGATGATCGTACAGCTCCTTTGCGGGCTTGTAGCATGGCATTGCCGTGTTGGTGGGGCTGCACCATTCTCCCTCGGCATGATACAAGAGCGCGGCATTTGCCACGTGCGTGCCCCCAAACAGCAAATGAGCGGCACGGTTGGTATATTTCATCAAGGCAGAAAAGCCCTCAAACGAGGGGTCGTGTCCCTCGGCATCAAAGTGCGGAGGGCAGTCTCGGTCGGGATAAAAGGAGGTAAATGCGTGCGGTACAAAATAATTGATGCCGCGTACCAAAAGAAAGTCGATCAGCCATTTCATAAACGGAACGCCCTCGGCCCAGCCGTAAGCACCAAATACCTCGCACATAGCACGCTTTTGCATGCGCGGATTGAGGTGCGCCAGCGAGGCACCAAGCTTTGCAAGCTCGTAATGGAAAAATGAACCGTTGGGGCTTCCCGTATGAAGGGAGCCGCTGTGAACGTAATCCGAAAGTCCCGGCATGACCTGATGCAATACAATGTCGATGCCCGACATATGCTGTCCCGAAAGGGCGCGGAAATAATGTCCTGCGCCGTATCTTGTATGCGTGTGCGCACCCATATCCTCGATGACGTGACCGATGTACTCCACGTTGTGTGCGTGGCACCAATCTCCAAGCTTGTGCGAAAAATGCTTGCTGTAAAGCGTGGTAATGGCATCCATATATGCCTTGCGAACGGCGGCGCGGAGCTCTTTGCGCGCATCGTCGTACCACATCAGGTGTAACAGCGGCATAGGATCGCGTCCAAGCTCCTCCGCCATTTTTGCTTTGACCTCGTCACTCCACGGGTAAGCCATTCCTTGAATGCCGATGCCGCATTGATAGTTGTTGTAAAGTGCGGGGGTCTTGTCGCAATAGGTGTTTCCAAAGCTCGGCTCGTCCGAGAAGAATCCTACAATCGTTTTGCCAAACTCATCGCTAAAGTGCTCCCAATGCGGCTCGTAGACTGCCTCGAGCAAAACGTTTACCGATGCGGGATTGAGCATATCGATATATCCGTTGCGACCTCCCTCACGGGTTTTGATCAAAAAGAAGATGCGCCAAACACCCTCGGGAATATCCCACGTCAAATAGTCACCGTGAACGTGGGCAGAAAGCTCTACAGCCTCTCCACAGCAAAGCTGGTCTTCGGCGTTATCACGCCGATATGCATAGGCGCGTAAAAGCTCGTTTTCGGCATTTTGCTTCGGGACGAGAACAGATGCTTCACGCATCGGTCCACGTACGTCCACGTGTTTTTCTTTGATCAGCCATTGGCGCAGGTGCGGATACTTGGTTTCAATCAAGCCGTTTGCATGTCCGGTGGGAAAATGGTCATCGTCTAAGATCCAAACCTTCATATCTCGTTTTTTGCATTCGGCAATGATGATCTCCATATCGCGCCACCAGCCGTCGCCACCAAAATCCTTGTGCGGACGTGCTTCTACGCAAAGTGCACGACAGCCGCTTTGATAGATCCGATCGATCTGACGCGGAATATGTTCTGTATGATCTCCATGTTGCCAATAAAACGGGAGCAGATAGTTTTCTTCCCGATGATGGATAACGTCAAAAAGTGCTTGTAGCATAACAACTCCTCCAAATCAATGAGGTCAGCAAACACAAAAGCGTTTGCTGACCTCATTATACATGATTTTTGATCAAAAAGCAAGTAGTAAACCAAAATTAAAAGATGTTTTTGTTTTGGCGATAGCTTCTCCAAACCGTTTCAAACGCTTCGTTATCAAGGGGAAGAGGGCGTACCGCTCTCCACGCGACCACGGGGGTATCATTTTGAAGAGATACCTCCTGGATCCGATCGGCTCGTCCGCGACTGTTGACCGAAAGGCGGAACAGTTCCTCCAAGCCCTCGCGCAATTCTCCGGCAGGATCACAATAGAGTGCCGAGCCGCGCGTACTGCCAACCGCACTTGAAAAATCGAGCATTGCCGCAAGCGTTGCACGCTGGGTGTCCAAAATTTCGCGTAGCTGATAAGCCTGATAGAGCAGGGAAGGATTTTTGACGAATACAACGCGCGATATTTTCTGCCGCATTGCCGTGATCTCATCCAAGGCGGTTTGCATTCGCAGGGGGGAACGAATGGCGGCACCGCAATCACTCATCAATCGCTGAGCTTTTGAAACGATCTCACGGCAGGGCGTTGCGTTTGTATTGCTTAAAATATCATTGCAAAACGCGCGATGCTCTGCAAGCACGGGTGCCAATGCATTCAAAAAGCGATCCCCGGTTGGCATTTTTCGCTGATCTGCGCAAATATACTGTGCCGCACGAAGGGAGCCGACCTGACCTGCGTTGAGCGCACTTCCGCCGGGGCGCGAAACACCGTGCGTACCGGCACATTCGCCAACTGCAAACAAGCCCTCAATCGGCGTTCGCCACCACAAATCAACGGCAATGCCGCCGTTGTTGTGCTGTGCGCAAAGTGCAATCTCCAAATATTCCTTTGCAATATCAACGCCTTTGCCACGGTAAAGATCAATGGCAGGCTCGTTCATATGCGTCAATCGCTCAATCGGCGTTCCAAAGCAAGCCGAAGCCTTTTGCAGGTATTCATATGCCTCGGGACACAAGCGCGAAAAATCGATCTCCTTTAAATCAAACGGATTTTTGGTAAAATCCAAATAGACGCGTCTTTCGCGCAAAACGCATTCGCGATAGACCAAAAGGTCGATCACCGACGAGCCCTCCAGCACCTTTGCGCTGTCAAACGGCCATTGATAACCCTTGAGAAAGACGTTGCTGAGTGCCTCATAGCAATCGGTAAAATATTCACCGAGGAACTCATGCTCCGCGCCGCTTTGATCAATCGATACAAATCGCGGCAGTACCTGCATATACGTGCCCGATACGTTCCAGCGAGGCGCGACCGAGGCAAGACCGTATTGCCATTCCGTCATGTTTTGGAGCGGTGCACCTGCGCGCAGGGCAAGTCCGGTGCTTCCCGTTTGTGAGGTGGGGTAAACGCTGTCGGCGTAAATGCCCGCGGGACCTCCCGTGGCAAGTACGACGTGCGCACAACGAAAGGCAACAAGGTCGCCGCTCTCTTTTTTCAAAGCCAGTACGCCGCAAACGCCGCCTTCGTCTTTTAGGATCTCAACCGCCGCGTAGCCGTCGTAGACTGTCAGGTTCAGTGCCTGTGCTTCCCGTTGCAGAGCCTCGGTCATAAATTTGGAGGTCAAAGGACCTGCCGAGGTTGCGCGCGCAAAGGGATCGTGATCGGTCTTATATCCCACGTATTCACCGTAACGGTTGACGGGGAAGGGAACGCCCAATTCACACAAATGCAAAAAGGAGCGTGCGGAAAGCGCCGCCTCGCAAAGCGCGTTGTCGCCGTCCACCGAGCCGTAAGAGAACAGATCCTCTGCCATACGGCGAACGCTGTCGGGGGAGTCACCGCCAAGACCGAGCTTGTAGTAGGTCTGCTTATCGCTTCCCGTATTGCGCGACGTGCCGCAAAGCACGCCCTCGGTCAACAGCGCAACGCTTTTTTTGCCGTCCTGCAAAATGCGGTTTGCGGCGTTGTAGCCTGCCGCGCCCGAACCAACAACTACGGCGTCAAACGAAAAGATTTCGATATCCTTCATTTTTACAGTCTCCGCAGGTGGAAGCCGCCGTCCACGTCGATCGAGTTGCCCGTCATATAAGAGAGCGAACCGTCACAAAGCGGATAAATGGCGTTTGCAATATCCTCGGGCTTGCCCCAACGTGCAATGGGGAGCAGTCCGCCTTCAATCAAGCGGTCGTATTTTTCGGTTACGGTGGAGGTCATCGGGGTCTCGATAATACCGGGGCGCACCTCGTTGACGGGAATGCCGTACTCGGCAAGGCGAACGGCAAACAGCTTTGTGATCATCGATACGCCTGCCTTGGAGATGCAATACTCGCCGCGATTGACCGATGCGGTGTAGGCAGAGAGCGAGGACGTATTGCAGATGTAGCCGCGAATACCGTTTTGTGCCTCGTTTTTGATCATTTCATTGGCAACGGCTTGCGTTAAAAAGAAGGTTCCCTTGGTGTTGATGTCCATGACAAAGTCATAGCTTTCCTCGCTCATATCCAAAAGATCTGCACGTACCTTGGGCGCAACGCCTGCTACGTTGACCAATACGTCAATCTGTCCGCCTATCTTCAGTACCTCATCAATCAGGCGTGCGCGATCGGCGGTTACCGAAAGGTCGCCCGATAAATAGAAGAAATTGGGATGAGAGAGAGACTCGCGTGCTTTTTCCACGCTCGTGCGTCCCATACCGAACACACGGTAGCCCTCCTTTAAAAAGCGTTCTGCGGTTGCTTTTCCAATGCCGCCGAGGCATCCTGTAACAATTGCGTTTTTCATGCTTTTCTCTCCTTATTTTTTGAGAATGATCTCACGGTAAAGCTTGGTATAAAGCGGATCGCGAATGACGCAGCCGGGGGTGGATCCCGCACGCATCAGCTCGGTGCACTTGGAGCAGGCAATACAGCACTTGCTCTTATCCAAGCCGTTGGCGTGAAGAATGTCATTTGCAAAATTGGGGTAAGCAAAAATTTGGCGACCAAAGCCTGCCATATCAAAATCTCCCGCCTCTATCATTGCGGCAACCACGCCGGGGGCGACCGTGCCGAGGTAGGAGAGGGCAGAGCAAATGATCTTCATTTCGGGTACTGCCGCCTTGAGCTGTGCCGTGCCCTTGAGCATTC
>JAZQYE010000068.1:0-10014 GCA_045633385.1 Eubacteriales bacterium
TAAAAAAGCACCACCCAATCGGGTGGTGCTTTTTTATGGCGGAGAGAGAGCCAAATGAAAACACTTCCTTGCAACGCAAGGTGAGGGTTCGCATTCGCCGCCCGAAGATCGGCAAGCTCGCTTGTCAGGCGCAGGGCGTGCGAATCTTCCAATCCGCAAGCGGATTGGAATACCCCTCTCAAATGAAAAAATCCTTCTCCCAAGGAGAATTTGAGAGGGCAATCGCGGTGGTGCTCTTTTTGTGGCGGAGAGAGAGCCAAAAGAGAACACTGCCTTGCCCGGCAAGGCGAGGGTTCGCATTTGAGCCGAACGCCGTCGGATGAGGTGGGGCAAAAATCAAAGCATAACGAGGTTTGTGTACGGCTACACCTCATCAATTTTATGTGTTATTATATACAAAAACGCTCATGGCAATATGTTCTTTACCCATATGATTTTTTTGCGACTATGGTATCGAAGCCGTCCAAAAGGACGGCTTCAATAATATTAACTATATCAATGAAATAATCATTTGTGGTTAAAATTCTCTAATGCAACATGCTTTTCTATATTTTCTTCTGTAAGCTCGTAGAATTCTGCTCGTTCGTTGGAAAATTGTGACGAAAAGGCATAGAGTTCTTCTGATGTTACCTTCTGATCGCCAATAAAAAATTCGACTTCATCGGTACCGTCATTTCTAATCATATACAGCTCTATGTAATCCACCGAGCTGCCATCAAACTTAAGCTTAGCGGCGCCATATTCAGTCCCAGCACTTTGATTCCATGCAAAAGTCCCGTCTTTCATGATATTGTACATTCCTCTAAATCCAAATTGAGAAGTAATGAGATACGATTTTTCGCTTACATAGTGAAGTACAAGATGTTCACCATAATTGTCTAAATTGTATACAATTAATTCGGGAAAATCATCTCCACCCATATCAACGATAGCAAACGAAAGAGACGGATTTGTATTCAAAACCCAATCTACCGTTTCAAATGGGTTTATACCATTCATAAAATCATATAACACTTCTTTATACATTTCCACTGCTATCATTTGAGATTTATCATCAGTAATCAATGGCGATTCAAATTCGCTTTCCGTATATAAGTTTTCTGTATCGACCGTTGTTGATTCTTTCCCTTCTTCTTGAATATATGGAGTTCCTATTTTAATATTTACATGTGCTCCAAAATGTTTTGAATATATTTCTAATCCCTCTGTGTCCGGAACGTATAAAACAAACTCCGACTCGCAACTGACTATGAATTCCTCGTTAAAATTTACAATTGTTTTGTCCGTTGAAACAGAAGAGGTAAGGTACATCTGTTTCAGATTATCGCAATTGTCAAAAGCTGCATATTCAATTTCGACAATAGATTTCGGTATTATGATTGATTCTATAGCGTGGCAATTGGCAAAAGCTGCCCTACCAATACTTTTCACACTTCCGTCATTTGGTATGACACTGCTATTGCAGCCCAAAATAATTTTTTGAGAACGTCTGTCGATCAGGCAATTCCCATCAACATAATAATACGGATTCCCTTCCGCCACAACGATTTTTTCAATGACGTTTGATTTTATAAAACCATGTCCTCCCATTGTGGCACGACAATTGAATGTACACTCTGGAATATAACTCACGCTGGCGGGTATATAAATGTTTTTGATGTCGCGGCAGTAATCAAAATCTACTCTGATTTCTTGTATACCCTCCGATATAATGATTGTTTCAATGCTGCGTTCGTCCGTCGCCCCATAAACCTTAGTAACCGGCAACCCTTTATACTCTCCTGGAATGACGAGTTCTTTTATTACATCAGGTAATCCTGACGGGTAAACTGAATATGAATTTCCGTCGTCATTGAGCGTGTATCTCATGTGTGTTGCAGGGTCATACTCGCTTTCAATATTGCTGGTGTCCGGCACTTCACTATCATTTGTTATTTCATTGGTGGATTCTACGGTATCTGTATTAAATGTGTTATCGGTTTTATTTTCGGATACATAATTACACGAGCTTATATTTGCTACCAACAAAGCAGATAGCAGTAACGACAATAATCTTTTCTTCAATTTTAACCCCCCTCTGATTTGTTTTCGATGGTATATTTATTATATCATAAAAGCAGATGCTTTTCAATATAATCGATAATAATTCCAAAAAAATTGACAACGAGCGCGGAGTATGCTGGGGTGCCTTTTTTGCGTGGCGGAGAGAGAGCCAAACGAGAGCACTGCCTTACTGCAGGATACGGAGTGGGATTTTATTCTTGACAGCCCATATCTTTTATGCTATAATAAACTCGATAAATACGAAAGGTGGGGGAGATTGAAGTTTTCGTTTGAATCGTTTGTAAACGAAAGTCTTGATTACGCCTCATTAGCCATTCAATGAAATATCGAATTGCCGTTATATGAAATTTGTTAGGAGATTGTTATGATGAGTAGTGCCAACAATAAAAAAATATCTGGTATTCAAGTATGTGTGGATAAATGCCTGGATTGGATTGAAAGAAATATGCTTTCATTCGATCGTGGGTATTGGGGTGTGTACGAGCGGATCAGAACAGATCTCAATCAGAGAGTAGGTCTTTGTCGTCCGGATACGGCGACGGAATGCATGCGAGCCATTTACGCCTACAATAAAAAATATCAAACCGAAAGAATGAAAGACGTGTATGAAAATCTTGTGCATTGGCTCGAATACGCACAAAATCGAGCAGAAGAAGATCAAAACACAACCTTTCCGTTTTATCTGACAGACGGTTGCAGAGATTTTCCTCGGGGTGCGCATTTATTGTATCAAAACGATAACGGAAAAATCATTATCAATTTGTCTGTCCTATATCAGGAAACGGGTGATGAACGCTTGCTTGCAATGGCAAGAAAAAGTGCAGATTGGTGGTTGTCGGTACAAAAAGAAGAAGGCTACTATTATGATCCGCTTTGTATCAATACAGAGGGACGAGCAAATACGCCTTGTATGCATTTGTGGATGATGACGGCTATGTTTGTGCTTGCGCAGGCGTCGGGAGAGGATAAATATCGCATCAGCGGATACAAGGCGTTTGAGTGCGCCAAAAAGTATATTCGCGAGGGCAGGGTATTGACCTCGTACGAGTTAAATCGATCGGAAGCATGGAGACCGGTTTCTTCTGAAAATTATATTGCGCTCTTGTGCTTTTCCGTTTGCTATAAATATACGGGTGATACGGCGTTTATTGCCGCAATAAAACAGATTGAAGCATTTTGTAACGTGTTGATTGACGAGAGCGGCGCGGTGAAAAACTTTACGGAGGATACCAAAAGTGCATCGCTGAACGTCAGTGAAAATTTGACAGATCTCGTTTACACGCTTGGTTTTGCAATAAACGCGCTTGCCGAAATGAATATCACGTTTCAGGATGAAACCTACAAGGTCAAAGCCGAAAAATTGGCAAAGTTCTTAATGTCGATCCAATGTGATGAAAAAGATCCAAAGGTCGAGGGTGCTTGGCGCGGTGCGTATAATTTGAAAACGCACAAATATGATGGAAGGTGCAATCAAAACAATGAAATAGATGAGGGCGGAGAATTTTCCGTTTACGCCGGATGGTGTGCACTGCCGATCGTGTTTGGATTATTGAAGTTGGAAGAATAAAAGGAATCGGTCAAAAATTCTGTCATCGGGTCAGACCCATTTGACTCCCGCCCTTTTTCGGTACACGCTTTGCTCCCCATACCCTTACGCCCTTGAGGCGGCGCGAAAGGCGGAGGGGGAAAGGGAAGTGTGCTTTTTGAAAAAGTTGCTGAAGTAATATTCGTTTTCAAAGCCGCAGGCATAGGCGATCTCCTTGATCAAAAGCTCGGTATCTGCCAGCATGGTCTTTGCCTTTTGCAGACGGAGTGCAATGATAAAATCGGAGGGGGTCATGCCCGTAAAGCTCTTAAAGCGGCGCAAAAACTGTACGTAAGATAAGCCGCTCCGCTCACCGATCTCCTCAAGACTTACGCCTCGATGCAAATTTCTTCGAATCTCGTCCACGGCGTTTTCGATCAGTTGATCGGCACTTTTGAATATGCGATGTTCCAATTCGTATTGTGTAACAAGATCGGAGAATAAGTGCTTGCGGTATTCAAAATCATTTTCAAAGGTGTCGTTTTCCAACTGTTCCAGCATAGCAAGCGTTGTTTTTAGGCGCTCCGTGTTTCGAAAAACGACGTGCTCGCACGGAAAAACGGGTGTGTCGGACTTGTAACGAAAGAGATAGAGGATCACGGGGGAGAGCACCTTGCGGTGGTAGAGCAGGTTTTTTTGAAACAGCATTCCCTCGTTGGCGCACACGGTCACACAGCCGTTTTCGCTTTCGGCTACAAAGCTACCTTCCTTTACCAGGGCAAAAATATCGTCGGTGCCGATAAAATCCTCCATAATAAACCGCTCGCGAAACACTCGCGGAGCTACAAGCAATTGCGCGTTCATACGTTCTCTCCAAATGATAAAATATTATATCTTTATTATAACAGAGTGTATTGCAAAAGTCAATACGGAAAGGTATAATAGTTTTGCATCAAACAAAATTGGAGATTACAATGGGTTATATTTCAATATTCGTTGCCCTGCTGGCAGGTACGGCAAAGGGATTTTTCGGAAAACGGATCAGTAAAAGCGTAACGACGCAAAAGCAATCGGTGTTGGTCAATGCGGTGCGCATGGTGATATGCGTTTTGATCAGCCTTGCGGTGCTTGCTTTTGGCGATATGCGCAACGGTATTTTAATAGACGGAGCGGCGTGGCTCTTCGGCGCCCTTGCAGGCGTTACGCTCTCCATGTTTTTGGTCACGTGGCTGTTGGCGGTGCGCAGAGGTGCATTTATGCTCATCAGCGTAACGCAAATGTTTGGCGTGGTGGTCACGCTCGTCTGTGCGTTTTTTGTGTTTCGCGACCCCATTTATCCGCGACAGCTCTTTGCCGTGCTGTTGCTGGTTGCGGCGGTGTTGATCATGGGCTCGTACAGCTCCTCCCTCAAGGGCAAGCTTGATGTGGGAACGATTTTGCTGTTGTTTTTGTGCGGTATTTCCAGCGGCTTGTACGATTTTTCATTAAAGCTGTTTACCCACTACTCCGAGGCGAGCGTATCGGCGTTGAACCTGATCAGCTATGCCATTTCGGCGCTTGTGCTCGGCACCGTGTTTTTCCTGCCCTCGCAGGAGGCGCGCTTCAACGTCAAAAAGCTGCTCCGCGCAACGGTGGTTCCCATTTTGATCATGTCGGTCTGCTTGTTTCTCAACTCCTACTTTAAGGCGCTCGCAAACAATTATCTGATGCCCACGCAGGTCTATCCCATCTATCAGGCGGGAGGACTCATCTTCAGCGCAAGCATGGCGGCGGCATTCTTTGGAGAAAAGATCACACCGCGCTGTGTGGCGGGTATGATCCTTGCATTCGTTTCTATACTGCTTTTAAAATAAGAGGGATAAAAAATGTATCAACTGAAAAACGGAATTTTATATCAAAACGAAAAAAAGGTGTTTGGCTTAGGCGAATCCTACTATCCCTCCTTTCACCCCTGCAAGTTCCCCGTGCCGCCCGAGGGCGATCGCATGGGAGAGATGAAAAAAGATCTTGCCATGATGGCAGAGATCGGCTTTAATCACGTTCGCTTTGCTGCGCTCGGTGATGTGACTCTGCAAGAGGACGGAACGCCGTTGGTGGATACGCCTTTTGTCGATGCCATGGTCGAGGAGGCTGAAAAGAACGGGCTCTCCGTTTCGATCCGAGAGCAGGGATATGCCATCAATCTGCGCGATTTTGCCGACGTTGAAATGGTGGATTGGAACGGCAAAAAGCAAGAAACGGTTTGGTCTGATTTTATTCGCACCACGCTTTGCCATAAGGGGATCTTGGAGGATAATCTGACGCACGCGGCGGCGCTTTCCGCGCATTACGGGGCGCACGAAAACGTAGTGGCGTTGCAGATCTATAACGAGCCGCACTATCCCGGTACGCAGGTGTACGACTACCACGAGGCAACGGTTGCGGCATACCGCGAGTGGCTGGTGGAAAAGGGGATTATGAGCCGAGAGGAAGCCAAAGACTATCAGCCGCCGCGTGCAAGACGGGAGCAGGGGGAGCGTATGTGGGCGCTTTGGCGCTTGTTTGCACGTGACAGCCTGACCGATTTTTTGAACAACGCCTCAAACGGCTCCAAGAACGGCGCCGCACTCCCCACCTTTACCTGCCTGACCAATGATCAGCTTGCAAAGCGCGCGGCGTATCGCGGCTGTGACTTTTTTGCAAATGCCAAGGCAATGGATTTTGTAGGCTATACCTGCTATTTTCACGGTAAGGGTGTTGATTATTATCCGCTTTGCCTGTTGACCGACGTTGCGCAATGCGCCGCCGAGCAAGAGGGAAAGCAATCCTGGTGTATCGAGCTGGATAGCCGCACGTACATTCCGGGTACCCTGTACAACCGTACCACCTATACGGTGCTTGGTTCGGGCGCAAAGGGAATCGTGTATTACCAATGGCGCGGCGATTGCCCCGTGCCGGGTGTTCCGTTCCCCAACAGCTGTGGCATTTTGAATTATGACGGTACAAAGACCAAGAATTTTGACAACGCCGTTCGCGTAAACCAATATATCATCGGTATGAATGATCTGCTCATGGGAGCGCGCCGCGTTCACGAGGGGATCGGCTTGTTGCACTCCGATTACGCCGTTTATTTGTGCGATGCACGCGAGAACGGTGACCGTCAGGAGCGTTGCGGCGACATTCGCAATTCCTATCTGCTGCAATACACCGAGCTGCACAGACAGCTCCGCGCGGCGGGATTTCAGGTCAGCGTAACCGATGCGGAGCATTTGGAGGCAAATCCGTTTGGCATCAAGGTGCTGTACGTTCCGCAAATCGAGCTGTTGTCTCCCGAGGAGCGTGCGGCGGTCGATCGCTTTGCCCAAAACGGCGGCGAGGTCTATACCATCACCTATCCGTGTTGGGACGGCGTTTGTATTGGCTACACCAAGTACGAGGGCAAGGTGGAGTCACGCGAGGGCTTGACGCTTGACAGCATCTGCTCGGTCTATGACGTAGCGGACGTCACAGGTATATCTCCCAAGGTCGCGCCGCTCGATCCTTACCTTGGCGTACAGCTTTTGCAGGGTGACGATTACCACTTGGTGGTTTTGACCAATATTGCGGTTGCGCGCGACACGATCTGCGCAAGACTGCATGTGGATATCCCCTTTACTACGGCGCGCTTTTACGCAATGGACGGCGAGCGCGAGGTCTTGGTAAACGGCAACGAGCTGACCGTTCCAAACGTGACCGACGGCGGTATTCTCGTTTTGCGCTGAAGCGAAACGGAGACCAAATAGAAAAACAGAAAAGAGCACGACTGCACAACTGCAGAAGTGCTCTTTTCGATTTGTATTACGGGGTGAGCGGTAAAGCTGCTCCAGCCGTCGGTGCCGTAAGCGGGATAGGTGCAGGTCAGCGCACCGTTGAGTGTCAGCTGAACGCTGCATTCGGTGGTGCTTTCGGCTATTTCCGTGGATGCCGGATCACACGCTGTCAGCATCAGTAAGATCAGTACCAGTAATACGGATAAAATGCGGTTTTGTACGTTCATAAAAGCGCCTCCTTTTCTGCTTTTTTCTTTTGTTGGGGGGATTTGTAACTCCTCCTCCGCTTTCATTATAGCATTTTTCTTTTTTTTGTCAAGAGACCGAGAAAAAATTTGCCTGATACAAAATAAAAAAGAGGGCGTACTCCATGCGATTGCATTCGGTACTCACCCTCTTTTTGGGTTGATATTCAATTTCCGTACACGTTTTCGATTTCCAGTCCTGCGATGTGATGCGCGTCGGCGGAAACCAATTTTGGAAAGACCAGCTCGCCTGGGCGATCGGGAAGCTCCACCACGATCACGCAGGTGTAATCGATATAGAGCAAGCCGATGACCTGCGGCAGGGGAATATTGAACAGATGCGAAAAGACCGTTGCAGAGGCTGTGCCGTGACCAAACAGCGCAACCGTTTGATAGGGGCGTTCTTCCATTACGCGGTAGAATTCGCCCTCGCGGCGGAAGCCTAAGCTCTCCAGCCATGCGTCAAGCCCCTCGATTACGTGAGCGGTGGTTTGCAGGAGCTTGTTGTTGCAATAATTCTCGCGCGTTCTCCATTTCTGATCGCTAAGATATCCGCCTTCGCGGATCGTCTTTGCCGTTAGTAGCCAAGGGTGACCTTTTTCCTCAATCGGCTCGTCGTTCATGGGACCCCAGCTGATCTCTCGCGCAAATTCGCAAGGAGTGATATCCAAGCCCCCCAATTGCTTTGCGGTATGCTCTGCCGTTTGCCAAGCGCGTCCCATGGTCGAGGCATAGATGCGCTCGATTCCGCTGTCTTTCAAGCGCTCCGCCGCCGCCGCGGCATGCTTGTGACCAAGCTCGGTCAAGCAGTCCTTGCTGTAATCGGGATGCCCGTGGCGCACAAAATAAATCTTCATTTTTTTACCCCCAACTGATTTTTGATGACATTATTTTAGCATAAATGAGAGAAAATGTCAAGACGATGGGATGCTGTTTGCAATTTGTACCAAAAATGCGAGGAAATTTCAAGATAAAAAGGAATTTTTACATGTTTAACCTTTTTCGATTTTGCCTCGCGAGGGATGACACGGCGGTGGGTTTCCATGCGTTTTGCATGGAGTTCACTTTCTTTTTTGTCTTGTCAAGCAATAGAAAATGGTCCAAACACGGATACCAGGAGTGCATAAAGGAGCGGAATGGAGAGGACGCAAAAGGTGTGTGAGATCAATGCCATGCTCGCGCCCGTTCGGGGGTCTCCGCCGTACGCCTCGGGAAAGACGACGGTGTTAAGTCCCAATGCCGCTCCCGTTGCAAAAAAGCCGAGGTAGAGCACGGTGTTGCCGATCTCAAGCGCGAACAGCGCGTTTGCAAGCTCCCGCAAGCCAAACATCAGGGCAACGGTGATCAGGGGGAACACGAAAAGGCGCAATGCCGTGGCAAGATAGACCTTTTTGTTTTTGAGCATTTCCAAAAGCTCGAACCGCGCGATCGTAATGCCTGCCAACAGCATAGCACCGGGGCCCATGCATACCTTAAGGCTATCCAGCGAGGAGAGCAGAAAGCTTGGGAGGTGTGCCTCCAAGCCAAGGAGTCCTGCCGCAATGCCGAGGAACATGGCAACGGTAGGCGGATTTAACAGCTTTTTGAACACGTTCTTTTTTTGCTTGTCCGAGGGCACGAGAATGCTCAAGCCCCACGTGTAAATAACGATGTTGAGCGGCAGGCAAAAGAGCTTGTAGTAAGAGAGCGCAACCTCGCCAAACAGCGAGAGCACAACGGGGTCACCCAAGTACCCTGCGTTGGCAACTGCCAGCGCGTAACGGTAAATGCCGCGCTCGGGTGACTTCTTCTTGACAAAAACGCAGGAGAGCGGAATAGCGATTGCTACGGAGAGAGCGATACAGCAAGCACCGAACAGCACGTTGATCGCGTGCGCGCGGATGGTAGCAAGGGTGCAAAAGCGAAGCATGGTCATAAAGGAGAGCGCAGGGCAAAAGACCCAAGTTTCCAGCTTGGCGATCACCGCCCCCGAGCCCTCGGGCAAAATTTTGCATTTGTACAGTACAAACCCCACCGCAATGCAAAGAAAAAGCGTGAGCATGGGGTTCAGCGTTGCTAAAAATACGTTCATGAAAAACTCCTATGTATCAATCTTTTTGCGTATATTTTACCACAAACCTTGCAAAGGTCTATGAAATATTTGTAAAGAAAGTGGAAGATGTGAAAAAAGTTTTTATTCCGACCACATTCTACGAAAAAAGAGAAGAGGACTGTCTCAATTTTGGTTGAGACAGTCCTCTCGAACTTTAAAATCAGTCGGTTACAAAGGGGAGAAGAGCAACGTTGCGAGCGCGCTTGATGGCGGTGTTGAGCTCTCTCTGATGAACTGCGCAGGTGCCGGAAATTCTTCTGGGAAGAATCTTGCCTCTCTCGCTGATGAACTTGCGGAGCT
>JAZQYE010000069.1:0-5967 GCA_045633385.1 Eubacteriales bacterium
CCCTGCCTTTACGGGTAGCGGAATCTTGATATTGGCAACGATCTCCCCTTGAACGGTGCATAGTGCCGCCGAGGTGGTATAATTGCTTGTATCGATTCCAACAAAGCAATCGATCATACCGTTTGCTCTTCCAATTCGGTCTTTGCGCCGTGCAATACGCCGTTTACAAAGGTGCGCATCTTTGCGTCGTCAAAGGTCTTTACCAGCTCAATCGCCTCGTTGATCGATACGGGAAGCGGTATCTCATCCATGTACTTCATTTCGTAGATGCAAAGACGGATCGCACTGCGCGATACGGGTGTAATACGGCTCGGCTTCCAGCCGTTGGAGTGACGTGCGATGATCTCGTCGATCTCGTCCAAATGCTCTCTTACGCCAAAGTAAACGCGCTCGATGTAGTCGTCCTCTGCAACCTCGCGCTCCGCCATGGAAAGTGCATAGATCTGCTCGGGGGTAGCGTCGGTACGGAACTCGGTTTCAAACAGCAAGCGAAACGCCTCTGCTCTTGCTTCTTTTCTTGTCATTGCTGCCATATGCTTGCAATATCCTTTCTTGTATGCGGCAATGGTTTCGTCTTTTTCAGACATAAGACCGCATAATAACCCATCTTATATATTATACAACTTTTTTTGAAAATGTCAACAGCAAAAATGAATATTCTTTGATTTTTATGCATATTTTTAACCGTCAGACCCATCACACAGCTCCCGATAATTGCATTTTTGAGAGCATTGCAAAACCGACAGAGAGGAAAACGGTACATTCATGCAAAACAGATCCTTACCCCTTTCATTTCTGCCATACGCTTTGGCACTTTTGCTGATGTGCGGCATCTTTACCGCACATCAGCTGCGCTTGACCACCACTGTCGCAAATTCCGATGCCGAACAGAACGTAAAGCCGACTTATACCATTGTTCTTGATGCAGGTCACGGCGGCGAGGACGGCGGTGCATCGGCGTCAGACGGAACGCTTGAAAAGGATCTAAACCTTGCAATGGCGTTTCAGCTAAAGGAGATACTGGAGAGCAACGGTGTCAAGGTCGTCCTGACGCGCGAGAGCGATACCCTGCTCTACGATCGCAACGTCGATTTTCAAGGGCGCAAAAAAGCACTTGATATGGCAGAACGGATCAAAATTGCACAGAGCACCGAAAACTGTATTTTTATCAGCCTGCACATGAATACCTATCCCATGGAATCCTGCCAGGGCTTGCAGGTCTGGTACTCGGAAAACGACTCTCTATCCCGCGTGCTCGCCGCCGAAATTCAAGAAGCCGCACGTTTACTGCAACCGCAAAACGAACGGCAATGCAAGGCGGCAAAAGGCAATATTTATTTGTTGCGCAAGCTCTCCTGCCCCGCGGTTTTGATCGAATGCGGCTTTTTATCCAACCCGAACGAAGCAGAACGCTTAAAAGATGCGGAATATCAAAAGCAATTATCGCTGACCATCTTTTCCGCTGTTATGAAATGCCTATCCGACGCTGATTTTTAACCGTTTTTTGCAAAAAAGGACTTGCAAACGGAGCGCAAATGCGGTATAATGATTGCAGAAACAGCGGAAAGGAAAAAACAATGAAGGGTTTAAAAACATTTTACGTTTGCTCGGAATGTGAATACAAAACCGCCAAATGGATGGGAAAATGCCCCTCCTGCGGTGCATGGAACGCCTTTGTAGAGGACGTGGAGGCTGTTGCTCCCACGGCAAGCGTTGCAAAGCGCGTCAGCATGATCCCCACCTCGGAGGATAATCACGCGGTCGGCTTTGCCGAATTGGAGATCCCCGATTATATGCGCCGCGGTACGGGTCTTGGTGAATTGGATCGCGTATTGGGCGGCGGCTTGGTGCACGGCTCTGTAGTCCTGCTTTCAGGTGAACCCGGAATCGGTAAATCCACCCTTTTGATGCAGATCTGCGACGCCTTGGGTGAGTGCCGCCGCGTGCTGTACGTTTCGGGCGAAGAATCGGGCGGACAACTCAAGCTCCGTGCAAAACGCCTTGGCGTGGTTGGAAGCTCTCTCTTTATCCTAACCGAAACGAACGTTGAAAACATTCTCAAGGAATGCGAAAAGATCAAGCCTGACGTCATGATTGTTGACTCCATTCAAACCGTCTATTCCGCAACCGTTAACTCCACTCCGGGCAGTGTCACGCAGGTCAAGGAGACCGCGCTTTCTTTGATCAACAAGGCAAAAGCAGAGGGGATCTCTGTGATCATGGTCGGGCACGTCAACAAGGAAGGAAGCATTGCAGGCCCCAAGGTGCTGGAGCACATGGTCGATGCCGTGCTCTACTTTGAAGGGGAAAGACAGCAATCCTACCGTATCATTCGCGCCATCAAAAACCGCTACGGCTCCACCAACGAGATCGGCGTTTTTGAAATGACCGACAAGGGACTTTTGGAAATTGAAAACCCCTCGCAAATGCTTTTGGCAGGCAGACCGAAGAACATTTCGGGCAACTGCGCCGTTTGCACCTTAGAGGGTACGCGCCCCTTGATTGCCGAAATTCAAGCACTCGTTACCCCTACCGCCTTCCCTGCTCCACGCCGCACCTCAAACGGCATAGATTACAACCGTATGTGCCTGATCATCGCTGTTTTGGAAAAGCGACTCGGCTTAAAATTTTATCAAAACGACGTTTATCTCAACGTTATCGGCGGCTTGCATCTGGACGAGCCCGCATCCGACGTATCGGTTGCCATGGCATTGATCTCCTCCTTGACCGATCGCATCATTCCCGACGATCTGATCGCCGTGGGCGAATTGGGACTTGCAGGAGAATGCCGCGCGGTATCCAACATCGAGCAACGCGTCAAAGAGGCGGCACGACTCGGCTTCCAACACGCGATCGTCCCCTACCGCAACGTAGAAAAACGCAAGATCGAGGTCGAGGGGATCAATATCATCCCCATTCGCGGCATCTACGAGGTTTTGAATATGATGAAAGCGGAGAAAGAATAAGTAAAAAACAGGTGAGCCGAGGACTTACAAAATCAGCGGTAACATTAAAATTAGCCATCACTTTTTGAAGTGGTGGCTTTTTTCATACACAGAAAAAAAGCCCCGCGCGAGGCGGGGCGAGATGTTGCTAAAATCTTTTATTAAATCAGAGAGAGCTTGTTTTCAAGTTCTTTAATCTTTTCTGGATCGTGCTTGCTGTGTGTATATTTTGTTTCGAAATCATTTTCAAAGGCTTTCAGTACGTTAATTGCTTGCGTGTATTCTTTCTTGGCTTTTTCGGTTTCGCCTTTTTCAAGGTATATTTCTCCTAAAATCTCAAGCATCCAAACCAAGTGTTCCAAACATAAAGATGATTCTTTAACGGCTGCCTCATATTTTTCTTCACCTTCTAATAGATATGCTTTTACATACAAATTAGAAAAATATATTTCGGGAATATGTTCAATTGCTTCTTTAGCCAATTCATATTCGCCTTTTGCTTTATATGCCTCTGCCATTATACGGTATGCGTCAAGGCGTACATCATCATATTTCGTGCTTTCTACAAGTGCCTTCCCGATTGTAATAACCTCATCATTTTTTCCCAACTCCGAGATAACGCCAATCAAGCAGTTCAATAACACATCATTCCCGGGATATCGCTTTAATCCATCGCGGATGATCTGTTCCGCTTTTACTTTATCCTCATCCCAATATTTACTGTGTTCATCTACGATTGCTTCAACATTTTTCTCAATCTCATAAAGATTAAAATCAAAGAGCTCATCTGTGGAAACACCAAAGAAGGATGCGATAGCAGGAATCATGGTCACATCCGGCATTGTGTTACCGTTTTCCCATTTTGAAACGGCTTGAAAGGACACACCAAGATAGTTGGCAAAAACCTCTTGGGATATGTTTTTCTGTTTTCTTAAAGATTTTATTTTTTCTCCAAGTTTAATCATTGTTGTTCCTCCAAATTGATTTGGATCAGCGCTTATCCTATTACCATTATAGCACATTTATGTTTGAAAACAATAACTCATTTGGAGAGAATTTTTCTAACACAGGTTGAAATCAAAAAGAGGCAAATTCCTTGGTAGTGTTTGTGTTTTCTCCTCTAAGAATACAAAGCCGAAACTCATTCGCTTTTTATTTTTTCAGGGATGACAAACAGCCTTCCCGTGCGGTAATAGACGGTAAACATCACAAACATCATCAAATTGTGCGCGATCATACAAGCCCATGCAGAGATCAAGCCAAACTGCAAAAGCTGTGTGCAAACGAACGTGCCTACAATGCGGATCAGCCACATTCCCGTCACGTTACACACAAACGGCATGACCGTTTTGCCCATTCCCTGCATCATGCCCTCGATGATAATGGAAACGCCGTAAAACGGCTCGGATACGGCAACCATACGCAACACGATACTGCCAAGCAAAATGACCTCGGCATCTGCCGAAAAAACGCGCATCATGTGCGGTGCAAGCAGGAACAAAAGCCCACCCGACAACAGCATCAATGCAACCTCTAAAAACAGCATCAGGCGCGAAAGATCTTTCAACTTTTTCAAATTTCGCTCTCCGCAGGCGTTGCCCGACAAGGTCGCAGCGGCGGTTTGCATTCCATAGCCCGGAATGTAAAAAGCAGACTCCACCGTATTTGCAATGGTATGTGCCGCCGTTGAAATTTCGCCAAGCGAATTGACCATAGCGGCAAACGCAACGTAACCCATGCAAGTACCAAAGCGTTGCAGAGCGTTTGGCATGGCAACGCGCAGGCAAGGCTTGAGAATATCCACGTTGGGGCGCAGGCTTTGTCCGCGCGGTGAGACCGTGGGATGGCGCCACAGCGCAACCGTCATAGCAATTCCGCCATAAGCAAACGAAACGGCACTTGCCACCGCCGCACCAATCACTCCCATTCCCGCACCGGGAACGACAACGGAAAGTGCACCGATCTCCCACGTGCGCATGGGATAGATCAGCAAAAAATTGAGGGAGACGTTGATCAAATTGACCAATATTCCAACACGCATTGGCGTTTGGGTATCTCCTGCGGCACGCAAGACCGTACCAAAAACGATGCTTGCCGCGCGTGCCAGCATTGGTGTGTAAAGAATAAAAAAGTATTGCGCAGACAAATCCCTGATCGATTCATCGACCTGCATCCAAACGGGCACAAACGGACTGAGCGCAAGCGTCAGAAACGTAAACAGACTTCCCACGCACAAAACCGATAAGACCGCTTGTGCCGATGCTTTTTTGACGGATTCCCGTTCTCCTGCTCCGCACGCGCGTGAAATAAACGCCAAGAATCCCACTCCGATGGCAGAGACCGTACTGCCAATCAGCCAATTGACGGTGGTGGTAGCGCCAATCGCGGCGGTTGCCGACGTACCGAGAGTGCCGACCATGGCGGTATCGACGTATTGCACCGCCGTTTGCATCAATTGCTCTAACATGGTAGGTCCTGCCAGAGCAAATACGGTGGGTATCAATTGCCACGGGATCTGCGACTTACGATGACCAAAGACTTTCATGCGTTCAATTCACCAAAATCTTACAAGCAGTATCGGGCGCAATATCGATCAACTCCCCTACCGATGGCGCGTGAATATATCCGCTGATGGGATTTTTAATGCTGATCACGGGGGTGGTAAGCTCTGCCTCCACCTCGCTTCGCTCAAAGGCAAGATCTGCCTCGTGCATTTCACAATTGATCAGCTTAAGCCCCTTGCAGTAGCAAAGCGGTTGCGTACCGCTGATGATACAGTTTTCAAAGGTCACGTTTTCGGAGTACCATGCAAGGTACTCACCGCGCACCACAGAATTACGCACCACCACGTTCTTTGCGTGCCAAAAAGCATCCTTGGTATCAAAATTGCAATTTTCAAATACCGAGTCCTCGATATACTGAAAAGAATATTTTCCTTTGAGCGCACACTCCTTCAGATCAAGTGCTTTGGTGCGGAGCATAAAATACTCTCCCTCAAATGAGGTATTACGTGCCCGAACAG
>JAZQYE010000070.1:0-3064 GCA_045633385.1 Eubacteriales bacterium
AAAAAGGATTATAGATAAAATTTTGCGAACGTATATCGATAATTTATTATAATTCCGATAATACGCTTTTCCATATCCGTCATAAAGTACTTGATTAACTGTTCTAACCGATATTTGAGAATAAATATACGATGATATAACAAGTAAAATCAATTTCGGAGACATTTGATCTTTTCCTTTACAAATTACTAATTACGTTTCTAAGTATTAATGATTTAGTTGATCAACTTTACAAACAGCATAAACAGCACCTGCAGATCCCATATTCATTATATCATGTCAACCGCTGATTGTCAAGAAAAAACTCCGCACTCAACGCAGATTCCGAAAAATCTACGCTGAGTGCGGAGAAAATAAATCAATAGCTAGTATTTTTTAGAACGCGATATATTTCATCGCTTTCCATAGAACGATAAAACCTTTTATCGGAAATTTTGAACAAAAAGTGTAACGGTAAAATTCCAATTAGAGCAACAGTCCCAATCATAAGAAATGGAACGATAGCCATCACAATTTTAATAATGATAGACTTTGTCGCGAAATAGATTGCCAATAACAGCGGATATGTAATTAAAATACCAATTAGTGTAAAGAAAAATTCCATTGCTATATATAGACAAGAATGATAAACTCTTTTGCTCTTGTCATAAACAGATGAAATTTCCGCTTTGTTTTCAACATGGTATATTGTTTTCGCAAAAATGGGAACTGCTGATTCAAGGTCGATTACATCATATACAACTTGGTCGGAATCTTTCTCGGTTCTAAGAATATTGATGGTAACACACTCTTCACGCGTATTCAAATAGTGCGTAGAAGAAACATCCAAAACATAAAACAAGGGTTTTATAAACAAGAGAGAAAGGATACCCAAAAAATCTTTTAAAAACATTTTTTTATAGGATGGTGCCGGTATATTTTTTTCTCGCCTTACCGATAAAGTTGAACACTTTTCGGTTGTTTTCAATATGCAATTATGATCATTGGCTTTTATCAAATAATTGTTTCGATCAATAGAAAGAATTACATTTGTATCGCTATTATTGTTCACAACAAAAGTCATACTATTCTCCCAACTATGCAAATTTAATTTTTAAATATCCATCCGGTTCTCCGTCTAACAAATCTAAACAAAAGGCAATAAATGATCCAATCGAAGAAATTGCAGCATAAATTTCATAAACCTTACATAAAAGTTTCGACGTATTTCTGTTTGCACATCCATTATACCATACCAACCACTTTTTGTCAAGAAAAACTCCGCACTCAACGCGGCCCCTCATTGTGCGAAAGTTTTTGATGGGGTGCAGGGGGAACTTTTTTCAAAAAGTCCCCCCTGCATTCTCCTAAAAGCCTTTAATCCATGCTCTCAATGACCCAAACGCCGCCGCGTTTGATCTCGACGAGGGCGCAGTTGCCGACGATCTCGTTGGAGACAGCCCATTGGTGCGTGCGTGTGATCTGTCCGTTTTTGAGCGGATATTTACAGCCCTCCAGCGTTACACCCTTGACCTTTGGGTCAGCGGCGATCAGCGAGAAGAAGCGGTAATGCTCACGCGCCAGAATCACGCCGCTGTTGCGGATAAAACGCGCACGGTTCTTGCCGTCGGTAAAGATCGCGTACACGCGGCGCTCCTTGCGCTCCCAGAGTGCCTCCAAGATTGCAAGAGACGAGAGCGTGTGATCCACTCTGCCGCTCAGCCCCCCGACGATCACGATCTCGGTCGCTCCGCGCTCCAGCGCCACCTGCACTGCCAACTGCGTGTCGGTGTCATTCTTTTCGGCAGGCACGCGCAAGCACTCAATACCTTCGGGAACGTTATCAACGCCGAGCGTGTCAAAATCACCCAATAAAATATCCGGCTCAACGCCAAAGCGCTTGGCGGTCAGGTAGCCTGCATCAGCACAAATCACGATATCCGTCGGCTTGGGGCGCTCGATCACGTACTCGTCGCACACACTGCCACCCGTGTAAATAAACGCTCTTTTTTCTTCCATACTACGCTCCTTTTCAAAATTGTCGCCTTTGCCCTCTTTACACCAAAAGAGGCTGTTTTGCAAGAACATGGCGGTGGGATCGTAAAAACCAAAACTGACAAAGCAGGGGAAGAAGCGATCGCCCTCTTCCCCATGCTTGTTATGCGTTCAGCTCCGCGATCAGGTCACCAATGGCAACCTCTTTTTCCTCGCGGGTGTTCAGGTTCTTGAGGCGAACCACGCCGCGTGCATACTCGTCGCCGCCCATGATCACAGCGTGCGAATACTCACCCTTTACGGCGTATTCGAGCTGCTTACCAAACTTCTTTTGTCCGAGATAGACCGAGGACACGATACCTGCATCGCGCAGACTCTCTACCAAGGTAGTGTATGCCTCATAGGGAACGTCGTCAAAGCGCGTAACGAGCACCTTAACGCCCGTACCAAAGGTTGCGGGAACGAGGTTGTGCGTTACAAGGAAGTTCTCCAACGTTACGTCACCCATGCCGTAGCCCACGCCCGAAATGCGCGCGTTCTTGACAAACAGATCGACCAGATTATCGTATCTGCCGCCGCCGAACATGGCGCGGTTGTTTTCGGGTGCGTTATCAAACACCTCAAACACGGTACCCGTATAGTAATCCAAGCCGCGAATGATACCAAAATCAAATACGCAGTACTTTGCAAGACCCATGCGGTTGAGTGCCGCAAACAGATCGCGCAGCTCCTCGGAGCCCTGCGATTCGGGGCACAGCGCGGTAGCTTCCTCCACGCTCATCGAATAGAGCGCATCGATCTTTGCGATCTGCTCCTCGGTCAGTCCCAGCGCGATCAGATCCTTTTCGTAGCTCTCGCGTGTCACCTTGTTCTTGCGGTCGATGACCTTGGAGACCTGACGGCTACCCTCGGTATCCTTGCCCGTAATTGCCGCTACGACATCGTTGAAAAAGCGGCGGTTGTTGATGCGCACGGTGAACATGGTCTCGTCGGCACCGTATGCGCAAAGAATACGAATGGCGCTGGTAATGACCTCCAGATCTGCCTCGTAGGTGTTGCAGCCGAAAATATCAACGTTGAGCTGCCAGAA
>JAZQYE010000071.1:0-4192 GCA_045633385.1 Eubacteriales bacterium
TAAGCCCGCTTGGCCCCCGACTTCAAAAGGCTGGGTGAGGCAATTGCCTCGTCGGGTGTTGTCATGTCGGAGTATCCGCCCGGTACGCGCCCCAGCAGTTATCATTTTCCCGTCCGTAATCGCATCATCAGCGGTATCTCACAGGCGACCGTGGTCGTAGAGGCGGGAATCGGGAGCGGTTCTCTCATTACCGCAAAGAATGCGATCCTGCAGGGCAGGGACGTGTTTGCACTCCCCGCAAACGTAGGCAGTAAGGGAGCGGAGGGAACGAACGGGCTGTTGCGTGACGGTGCAAACCTTGCGCTTTCGTCAAACGACGTGATCGAGCCTTACCGTTGCGTATATGCGGAGACTCTGCGGCCCGAAAAAATGAAACGCATTGAGAGTGTGGAGCAGATCGATCTTTCCTATCTTGCAGAGCTTGGTGTTATCGAGCTTTCGCAAAAGAAGTCGCCGACACCCGAAAAGAGGGAAGCGGTGACCGCAACGCCGCGCAAGAAACAGGAAAAAACGAAAAAGGTACCCCGCGATGCACCGCAAAAGGAAGCGGTACAAAGGGAGGTGCCTGTAAGGGAGGAGCCGCCAAGGCAATCCGTGCAGGAAGAGCGCTCGCCGAGCGCCGATGCGGTGCTCTCGTCGCTTTCGGAGGTGCAAACGGCGATCCTTAAGGCGATTCCCGACGATGAATCGGTCGCGGCAGATACGCTCTGCAATCTCGGTTACCCGTACGGCGAGATCATTGCCGCGCTGACCATGCTGGAGATCATGGGACTACTTCAAAAGCTCCCCGGCTCGTTATACAAAAAAGCATAATTTATCAACAGATACATACAGAACCCATAGTGAAAGGAAATGAATTGGAATGGCAAATAATCTGGTAATCATGGAGTCCCCTTCAAAGGCGTTGACTGTAAAAGGATACCTCGGAACCAATTACAAGGTGATCGCTTCGATCGGACACGTGCGTGATCTTCCCAAAAGCACGCTCGGCGTTGATATCGAAAACGATTTTGAGGCACACTATATCAATATTCGAGGAAAGGGAGACCTGATCAAGGAGATCCGCAAGGAAGCAAAGGCGGCAAGCAAGATCTTTCTTGCAACCGACCCTGACCGCGAGGGAGAGGCTATTGCATGGCATCTCGCTGCGGCTCTCGGTATTCCGGTCGAAAAGACCCAGCGCATCTGCTTCAACGAGGTCACCAAAACGGCGGTTAAGGCGGCTATCAAGGCCCCCCGTCAAATCGATATGAACCTGGTCAACTCTCAGCAAACGCGCCGTATTCTGGATAGAATCCTCGGCTACAAGCTCAGCCCTCTGCTCTGGAAGAATATCAAGAGCGGTTTGAGCGCAGGTCGTGTGCAGTCGGTTGCAACCAAGATCATCGTAGAGAGAGAAAGAGAGATCCAAAGCTTCGTTCCCGTAGAGTATTGGACCATCGAGACTCTGCTTGAGGGTACGGACGGCAAAAAATTCCGCGTACACTTCTGGGGTAACGAGGCAGGAAAGATGACCCTTTCCAACGAGGCAGAGGCAAACACGGTTGCAAACGCCGTTAACGGCAAGGATTACAGCGTAGCGGCAATCCGCAAGGCAACCAAGCACAAGACGCCTGCCGCTCCCTTTACCACCTCCAGCCTGCAACAAGAGGCGTTCCGCAAGCTCGGCTTCCAATCCCAGCGCACCATGAAGGTGGCGCAGGAGCTTTACGAAGGTGTTAACCTCGGCTCCGAGTTTGGCGGCACGCAAGGTCTTATCACCTATATGCGTACCGACTCGGTTCGCGTTTCTGCCGAGGCACAAGGCGCGGCACGTGAATTCATCGTACAAAAGTACGGTGCACAGTATTGCCCCGAAATGCCCCGTAGCTACAAATCCAAGGCAGGCGCGCAGGATGCGCACGAAGCAATTCGTCCCGCGCGCGTTGATCTGGAGCCCCTGCGCATTCGCAAGCAACTGACCAACGATCAGTATAAGCTTTATAAGCTGATCTGGGAGTGCTTTATCGCAAGCCAAATGGAATCCGCAACCTTGGATACCATCAGCATTGACTTCTCATGCGAGGGATATATCTTCCGCACCAGCGGTTATTCCGTCGTATTCCCCGGTTATATGGCTGTTTATGAGGAGACCGAGGAGAGCTCTGCAAATGATTCCGAGCCCAAGGAGGTCAAGGATATCCGTTTGCCCGAAATGACCGTAGGGCAACAGCTCCCCGCAGAGGATGCGGAGTTGACACAGCACTTCACCGAGCCTCCCGTTCGTTATAACGATGCATCCCTGATCAAAATGCTCAAGGATCTTGACATTGGCCGTCCCAGCACCTACGCCACCATTATCGGCACCATTCTGACGCGCAACTACGTCAAGCGCGAGGGCAAGGCGTTCGTTCCCACACCTTTGGGTGAGGTTACCAATCAGCTTATGGAGCAAAACTTTGCCACCATTGTTGACTACGGCTTTACGGCAGAGATGGAGCATGAGCTGGATGAGATCGAAAACGGAGATGCCGAAATGCTCGAGGTGCTCAAAAAGTTCTGGCAGGATTTCTCCAAGCAGTTGGAGGAGGCAGAAAAGAACATTGGCGAAAAGAGCATTGAGATCCCCCCCGAGGAGACCGATATCATTTGCGATAAGTGCGGAAGCCGCATGATCGTGCGTAACGGCAGATTCGGTAAATTTGCCGCTTGTCCTAACTATCCCACTTGCCGCAACACCAAGCCCCTCAACGCACCCAAGGCAGAGCCTGCCGAGGAGACGGTTGCTTCCGAGGAGGATGCGGAAAATGAGGAAGGCAAGCAAAAAACGCCGATCATTGCCGATTTTAAATGTGAAAAGTGCGGATCCGATATGGTTCTCCGCACCGGTAAATTCGGTTCCTTCTATGCTTGCAGCCGCTACCCTGAGTGTAAGTTCACCAAGGCACGCGTGCGCGAGCTGGGCGTTAATTGCCCCAAGTGCGAGGCAAAGATCGTAACCAAGTACGGTCGCAACCGCACGGTATTTTATAGCTGTGAGCGTTACCCCGAGTGTGATTTTTCCTCTTGGGACGTTCCTACCAACGAGCTTTGCCCCACGTGCGGCAAAATGCTCTTCCGTAAAAAGGGAAAGAACCTGTTGGTATGCCATGACGAATCTTGCGGATACTCCCGTGAGATCGAGGAGAATACCAACGTACAAAGCGAGGAATCATGAAAGAATTCGTCTGTATCTACGGTGCCGGACTTGCAGGCTGTGAGGCGGCGTGGCAGATTGCACAGCGTGGCGTTCGCGTCAAGCTGTTTGAAATGAAGCCGCAAAAATATACGCCCGCACATCACAGCCAAGGGTTTGCCGAGCTGGTCTGCTCCAACTCTCTGCGCTCCGATTGCGTTTCCAACGCGGTAGGATTGCTAAAGGAGGAGATGCGCCGATTCGGCTCCCTGATCATGCAGGCGGCAGACGCTACGCGCGTGCCCGCAGGCTCGGCGCTGGCGGTGGATCGAACCCTCTTTTCAAGCTATATCACCGATCGCATCCGCTCGCATCCCAATATCGAGGTCATCGAGCAGGAGATGTCCGAGGTGGACGAGGATGCCGTTACCGTGATTGCAACGGGGCCCTTGACCTCCGACGCTATGGCGGCGTACATTGCAAACGACCTCGGTTGCGGCAAGCTTCACTTTTTTGATGCCGCCGCTCCCATCGTAGATGCTGCCACTATCAACATGGACGTTGCCTTTTTTGCATCCCGATACGACAAGGGAGATGCCGACTATATCAATTGCCCCATGACAAAGGAGCAATACGATGCCTTTTACGAGGCGTTGATCTCGGCGCAGGAGGCAGAGCTTAAAGAGTTTGACAAAGAGAGTCAAAAGAATATCAAGGTATTTGAAGGTTGTATGCCCGTAGAGGTCATGGCGCGTCGCGGCTACGATACGCTCCGCTACGGCCCGCTCAAGCCCGTTGGATTGATCGATCCGCGCGTGGGCAAGGAGTTTTACGCCGTGGTACAGCTCCGCAAGGAGAATACCGAGGCGACCATGTTCAATTTGGTCGGTTTTCAAACGCATTTGACCTTTGGGGAGCAAAAAAGAGTATTCCGCATGATCCCCGGCCTTGAAAACGCCGAGTTTTTGCGTTACGGTGTTATGCACCGCAACACGTATTTGAATTCCCCCGATATTTTAACACCTACTTACGCAATGC
>JAZQYE010000072.1:0-4700 GCA_045633385.1 Eubacteriales bacterium
AAAGGTCACCCGATTTGCACCCAGCCCCACGGGCTTTGTGCATTTTGGCGGGCTGTTCCCCTCTACCATCAGCGAACGCTTGGCGCACCAAAGCGGCGGTGTGTTTATCCTGCGTATTGAGGATACCGACGCAAAGCGCGAGGTGGACGGTGCCGCAGAGGCACTGATCCGCACGTTGGCGCATTACGGCATTCACTTTGACGAGGGTGCTGTGATCGGAGAGGACGGCAAAATTTGCGACAAGGGTAATTACGGCCCTTACAAACAAAGTATGCGCGGCCCGATCTATCACGTATTTGCAAAGCAGCTTGTCAGCGAAGGTAAGGCTTACCCCGTGTTTACCACGCAGGCAGAGCTTGACGCAATGAACGCCGTAGATAAAAAGGCAGAGATCAAAGCAAAGGATTGGCACGAGGATCAAACCGAGCAACGCAAAAAAATGCTGGAGGCTCGCAACATTACCTTGAAAGAGGTAGAAGAAAATCTTGCCGCAGGAAATCCCTTTGTGCTCCGTCTGCTTGCCGACGGTGACCCGGAAAAGAAGATCCCCTTTACCGATCTGGTCAAGGGAAAATTGGATATTCCCGAAAACGACGAGGATTTCGTTCTGCTCAAATCCGACGGAATTCCCACCTACCACTTTGCACACGCGGTGGACGATCACCTCATGGGTACCACGCACGTCATCAGGGGTGAGGAGTGGCTCCCCAGCCTTTCCAAGCATATCATGCTGTTCCGTTACCTCGGCTTTAAAATGCCCAAGTTCATGCACATTGCGCAGATCATGCGTCTGGACGAAAACGGCAACAAGAAAAAGCTCTCCAAGCGCGATATGGGTGCCAATATCTAGCACTGGCCGGGGATGGGATACGCCCCTGCCTGCGTTTGCGAATATATCATGACCTTGCTCAACTCCAACTACGAGGAGTGGCATATGCAAAATGCAGACAAGCCCTATACCGACTTCCCCTTCAACATCAAAAAGATGAGCACCTCAGGCTGCTTGTTCGATTTTGATAAGCTCAACGACGTCAGCAAGAACGTCATCTCCCGTATGAGTGCCAAGGAGGTCACCGATCAGGTCACCGCTTGGGCAATGCAATTTGACCCCGCATTCGGCGAGCAGCTTGCAAAGGATCCCGCATTTACCGAGGCAATATTTGCCATTGGTCGCGGTGGCAAAAAGCCGCGTAAGGATCTTGCGACCTGGGCTGATGCAAAGCCTTATATGGGCTTCTTCTTTGATTGCAAGCAAGAGGATGAATACGACGCGCGCTATGCACGTGCCGACATCAAAACGGTTCTGCAACAGTTTTTGACGTCCTTTGACATTGCCGACGACATGAATACCTGGTTTGAAAAGGTCAAGGCTGTGGCACGCGAGATCGGCTATGCCGACGATATGAAGGCATACAAGGCTGACCCCCAGGCTTACCGCGGAAGCATTGCCGACGTAAGTATGTTCTTGCGCGTAGCCGTTACCGGAAAGCTCAACGCCCCCGATCTTTACACCGTAATGCAGATACTCGGTAAGGACGAGACCGTTTGCCGCATTGAGCGCATGATCAATAAACTTGATTGAAACAGAAAGGTTTTGGATAGATACCATGGCAGAACTGGAAAGAAACTTTATTCTTGATATTATCGACGAGGATCTGGAAAGAGATCCCGAGCTGAAGATCCACACCCGTTTTCCCCCCGAGCCCAACGGATATTTGCACATTGGCTCAGTAAAGGCGATTTGCATCAACACCGACGTATCCAACAAATACAACGGTTTGTTCAACCTTCGTTACGACGATACCAACCCCGCAAAGGAGTCGGATGAGTTCGTACGCTCCATTCGTGAGGATCTGGAGTGGCTGGGCGCTACCCCCACAGGCGGCGTTTACTACGGCTCGGATTATTTTGGCAAGTGCTATGAGTTTGCCGTTCAGCTCATCAAGCAGGGCGACGCTTACGTTTGCGACCTCTCCAAGGACGATCTTGCCGACTACAAGGGTACCGACCGTACGCAGGCATCCAAGGAGTCTCCCTACCGCAACAGAACGGTAGAGGAAAACCTGGCTCTCTTTGAGCGCATGAAGAACGGCGAGTTCCCCGACGGTGCTCGCACCCTGCGCGCAAAGATCGATCCCTCCTCCGACAATCCCTACCTGCGTGACCCCGTTATTTACCGCATCAAGCACATTCACCATCACCGCCAGGGTGACGAATGGTGCGTGTACCCGATGTACGACTTTGCACATCCCATTCAGGATGCTCTTGAGGGCATTACGCACTCGCTGTGCTCCAGCGAATTCCGCAATCACCGTCCGCTTTACGATTGGGTGGTGGATAAGATCGGGTTTGAAAAGAAGCCGCACCAGTGGGAGTTTGGCCGCATGAACATTACCTACACCGTAATGTCCAAGCGTTATTTGCGCCAGCTGGTTGAGGAAGGTCACGTAGATGGTTGGGATGATCCCCGTTTGCCTACCCTGTGCGGTCTGCGCCGCCGCGGATACACCCCCAACGCGCTCTTTACCTTTGTACGCGAGGCAGGCGTTACCAACACCGACCACACCGTTGACGTACGCCAATTGGAGGCGTGTGTGCGCGACGATCTGAACGAGAACGCTTTGCGCCGCATTGGTATTGCAAACCCGATCAAGATTGTGATCGACAACTATCCCGAGGATCGCGAGGAGATGATCGCCCTTCCCAACCATCCGCAAAAGCCCGAGCTTGGCACCAGAAACGTGCCCATGACACGCGAGGTATATATTGATGCCGATGACTTTGCCGAGGTTCCGCCTCCCAAGTTCTTCCGCCTCAAACCCGACGGCGAGGTTCGCCTGATGGGTGGATATATCATCAAGTATGCGGGAATTGAAAAGAATGACGACGGATCGATCAAGTGCATTCACGCAACCGCCGATCTGGAAACCGGCAACGGTATGCCTGCCGACGGACGCAAGATCAAGGGTACTGTGCATTGGCTCTCCGCTAAGTACGCACAGCCCGCTACTCTGATGCTGTACGATCGCTTGTTCAACATTGAAAACACCTCCGAGGTGCCCGAAGGCAAGACGTATTTGGACTACCTCAACGCCGATTCGCTCGAAATGCTGAAAAATGCAGTTGTAGAGCCCTCTCTGGCAGAGGCAAAGCCGGGTGAGCAGTTCCAATTCGTGCGTACGGGTTACTTCTGCAAGGATACCAAAAACGCAAACACCTTTAACCGCGTAGTCGGTTTGAAGGATAGCTTCCCCAAAAACTAAAGATCAAACGCTCCCCATTCTTTTGCATGGGGAGCGTTTTTAGTCTTGACAGCGTTCTGTTTTTATGGTACAATAATGATAGAATTTTTTAACCGTGAGGAATTGCTATGCTTTCTAAAGAAATTTGCAGTACGTATGAGGCAATTTTAATTGAAGAGCTTCAGCCTGCCATGGGCTGTACCGAGCCAATTGCCATTGCCTATGCGGCATCCGTTTTGCGCGACCTGCTTGGTGAAGATCCAATTTCGGTGGATATTTCGCTCAGCGGCAATATCATCAAAAACGTAAAAAGCGTGATCGTCCCCGCAACAGGTGGTATGCACGGCATTGAGACGGCGGTTGCGGCAGGTATTATTTCGGGCAGATACGACAAAAAATTAGAGCTTTTGTCGGTGCTGACCAACGACGACCGCATTCGCTTGCGCAGTTACCTCAAAAGCTGTTGTATCACCGTTTCGGAGCTCAACTCCCCCTGCACCTTTGACCTCTTGATTCGAGGCAGAAGTGCCGAGCACGAGGCGCGTGTGCAAATTACGGGCTTTCATACCAATTTGATGCTGGCAGAGTGCGACGGTATCAATCAAATGCACCGCTACGTCAGCACCGAGGAGCGCGAGACCAGCACCAAAAACAATGCCAACCGCGCGCTGTTGAACGTAGCAGACATTATCACCTTTGCACAAGAGACCGATTTGGAGCCCCTGCGCCCCTACCTCAACCGACAAATAGAAATGAATTTGGCAATTGCCAAAGAGGGCTTGCGCAACAACTACGGTGCATCGATTGGTCAAATGATCTACCGTGACGGAAACGTGAGCGTTAAGGATAAGGCGCGTGCTCACGCCGCCGCAGGCTCGGATGCACGTATGAGCGGATGCGAGTTCCCCGTTTGCATTCTTTCGGAGAGTGGAAACCAAGGCATTACCGCATCTGTTCCCGTAATCGTTTATGCGCAAGAGACAGGCAAAAGCGAGGACGAGCTGTTGCGCGCGTTGATCGTTGCCGACTTGATCACCGTGCACCAAAAAACAGGAATTGGTTGCCTCTCTGCCTATTGCGGAGCCATTAGCGCAGGCTGTGGCTGCGGTGCGGGCATTTGCTATTTGGAGGGCGGCAGGTTCCACGAGATCGCGCACACGGTAGTCAATGCGGTTGCCATTCTTTCGGGCACGATCTGCGATGGTGCAAAGCCCTCGTGCGCGGCAAAAATTGCCATGGCTGTAGAGGCAGGCTTTATGGGCTTTGAAATGGCAAGCACGGGACGCGAGTTTTTGGGTGGCGACGGCATTGTAACCAAAGGCGTAGAAAACACCATTCGCAACGTAGGTCTGTTAGCACGCGACGGCATGGGAGAGACCGACAAAGAAATTATTAAAATTATGCTTGGCAAATAACTACAAAAGGAGCCGACTCACAGCGAGTCGGCTCCCGTTTTTG
>JAZQYE010000073.1:0-7519 GCA_045633385.1 Eubacteriales bacterium
AAACGATGAAAAGCAAAAAGTATGGTACGATTACGTCGGCATCTTCAAGCAAACGCCTACCGTAACCGTTTATTTACCAAAGAGGATATACGGTGCACTTTGTATAAAGGGGCGCACGGGGGACGTGCAAATTTCCAAGGATCTCGGCTTTGCAAGCGTGGAGATCGTGGCCGGAACGGCGGACGTAAGCTGTGCCGCATCCTGCATGGGCGAAGTCAGCATTCGCGTCAGTACGGGTGACGTTTTCTTGGAGGCAATGCGTGCGGTGAGTGTGACCGTCATAACCACCACCGGCGACGTTACGATAAACGACCTTGGCGTACAAGGCGAATTGCGTGTGCAGGTGAGCTCTGGCGAAACGCACGTTCGAGGCGTGGATTGCGGCAAACTCATTTCAACGGGATCGACGGGCGACGTCGTACTGCAATGCGTGATCGCGCAAAGCGCCTTTGAGATCGAGCGCAACACGGGTGACGTTTCGTTTTGGGAATGCGACACCGCGCACTTTTCGATCAAAACGAGCACGGGCGACGTAACGGGCACGTTCTTAACGCCCAAAAAATTTTGCACGGATACGAGTACCGGAGACGTTGATATTCCCGTGAACTCATACGGTACCGATAACAAGATCGAGACCGATACAGGAGATATCCGCATTGAATTTCTTTCGTAACGAATGAATAAAAAGCTCCTTTTTGGCACAGCGTGCGTCAAAAAGGAGCTTTTTTGTTATCTTTTGCGCCGTTTGGGTTGGCGTTTTTGCCCTGCGAGGTATGCCCCCAAGATTGAGAGCAGGATCACGCCTGCGTGAAGCAGGGCAGAGGTGAGATTGCCGTAATTACTCGTGACCCACGCAGGGGCATTTACAAAAAAGAGAGAGCAGACGAGCATCAAGGAACAAAGAAGCGTGCCGTGCAAAAGACCGCAGATCAGCGCGGCTTGCCCGTGCAGGCGTCGGGTGGCAAAGCCGCCGATAAACGAGGTAACGGCGGCGATCAACAGCCCGATCGGCAAAAGAGGAGCTGTGGGGTCGGGTAAAAAATATGAGCACAAAGCCCCGAACAATAATAAAAGCGCGCCTGTGGAAAGGCTGATCAGCATCCCTTTTCCCAAATGAAAGAGCAACCCTTGCGGTGTGCTTTGGGTGGGCGTGTGGGGGATTTTGCCCGTGCGCTTGCGGTTTGTTTGACGCATAAAAAACCTCCGTGCAAAAAACGTTTGTTACAACGTATTCCGCACGGAGCGTTTTTATGATTCAAAAATCAAAATTATTCTGCGTCCTCTGCCTTGACGTCAACGCGGCTGACAGCGGTTTTGAGAATGCGGATCTTGGTGCGCTCGTGAGAGGTCTCGATCACGCAGGTCTCTTCCTTAATGCTGACGATCTTACCGATGATACCGCCAATGGTGGTGATCTCATCTCCAACCGCAAGGTTGTTGCGCATATTGTTTTGCTCTTTTTCTTGCTTTTTCTGCGGGCGGATCATCATAAAGTACATGATGACGAGCAGACCGACCAGCATAATAATGGTTCCCCAACTTTCCATACCGGGCATAATAAAAAACCTCCGTTTGTTTGCATAATTATCATTATTTTACCGCTTTTGTCGGTTTGATACAAGGTCTAAATTGTAAATATTTTAAAAACAAGCATTTTTTTGTCCAAATAACAGAAAAAAGCACGCAAAACGCAAACGAGTCCTTGCATTTTTTTTGCTTTTATGATATACTATAAGCAATGCGAGGAAAGGAACGTTTACTCATTATGAAATCAGAGTTTTTGCCCTGCGGAAAAATCATCAATACGCACGGCTTTCGCGGAACGGTCAAATTGGAATCCTGGTGCGATGCACCGCAGGTCTTGGCAGAGCTTGAAACGCTGTGGTTTGCCAAAAACGGCTCTTACGTTGGTCGCCGTGTACTGCACGCATCGATCTTTAAGCAGTTTGTGCTGATGGATCTGGAGGGAGTTGAAAGCGAGGAAGCTGCAAACGCGTTACGCGGCGTGGAGGTATTTGCCGCACGCAACGACCTGCCCGTAGAGGATGGAAGCTATTTTATTGCCGACCTGATCGGTCTTCCTGTGCTTCATGCCGACAGCGGTGCGCGTCTCGGTACGCTTGCCGACGTCAATACGTCGGGGGTGCGTGACCTGTACGTCGTCAAAAACGAAAAGGGCGAGTTTATGGTGCCTGCCGTTCCCGAATTTATCGTCAAGATCGATCCCGACGATGCCGTTTACGTGCGCCCCATTCCGGGCTTGATCGAGGGAGGAGAGGGCTGATATGCGCTTTGACATTATGACGCTCTTTCCCGATCTTGTGGACACCGTGCTTGGCGAGAGCATTATCGGTCGCGCACAAAAAAGCGGTGCGATCACGGTAAAAACGCACAACATCCGCGATTATTCGGAGGATAAGCATCGCCGCGTGGACGATACCCCTTACGGTGGTGGCAAGGGTATGCTGATGATGGCGCCCCCCATCTATAACTGCTACAGCGCCGTTTTGCGTATGCAAGCGGAGGAGGGCTTCGTGCCTTCTCACCGTCGGGTGATCTATCTTTCTCCCACGGGTAAGGTTCTCACGCAAAAAAGAGCCGCCGAGCTGGCGCAGGATTTTGACAATCTCATTCTGCTTTGCGGTCACTATGAGGGCGTTGACCGCCGCATCGTGGACGAGATCGTGGACGAGGAGATCTCCATCGGTGACTACGTGCTGACGGGCGGTGAGATCCCTGCCTGCATTTTGACCGATTGCGTGGCGCGCTTGATCGACGGTGTGCTTTCGGATGCCGAGTGCCACGAAAAGGAGAGCATTTCCTCGGGGCTTTTGGAGTACCCCCAATACACGCGCCCGTATGAGTTTCACGGTGTTAAGGTACCCGACGTACTGATCTCGGGGCATCACGCCAACATCGATAAATGGCGCGACGAGCAGGCGCACGACATGACTGAGCGCTTGCGCCCGGACCTGTTGGAGCAGGCAGAAAATAATTAACGTAAAACATATTCCAAGATAAAAGATCCTTTTACATACCGCACACGGCGGAGGTAGGAGGGTCTTTTTATGCTTTGGGGAGGATGGATATGGGAGAGGGCGTTGCGCTTTTCCGATACGTTGCGTACTGCGTGGCGCAAAAGCGCCGTCTGTTGCGCGCTTGCAAAACAGCCACTAACTCTGCCAAGGCAGGTGCAAACGAGGGGCTTTGTCAAGCGAATGATGCATGCCAGAGAAGAAAGCGCGATTCTTGCATTTTTGCAACGGCGAGGCAGAATGCTGTTGCAAACGGCAACGGGCTCACTCGGCTTGTATTTGTTGTTTTGCGGTGTGTTGTTTGGCGTTTGCGCGGTGGCAAGGCACGGCAGCAACTTTTCGGCGCTGTTTTGCGCGCTTGCGCTGATCGTTGCGGCATTTCCTCTTTTGGGAAGCATGAAGCCTGTGGCGCTTTCTTTGGTAGGGTCTGCACTCTTATCTCATTTTTTGCAGGATTGGTGTGGCTTTTTGATCAACGGCGCATATTTTGAAAAAAAGGGGAGACTTCGCCCCTTGCAATCACTCCTTTCCGCCGCTTTGACGGTGTTGCCGTCCGTGTGGATCGCACCGCAAACGGTTTGCATCGTTCTGCTTTGCCTGTTGCTGTTGGCGTTGCTGTTTGCTGTTCCTGAGCTTCACGCGGTGGCGATTTTGCTTCTGTTTCCGTGGCTTCGGCTTTTGGAGCACCCTACGGTGATATTGGGGGAAATGTGCCTTTCGTTCTTTGTCTCTTATCTGCTTAAGGTGGCGTTTGGGCGGCGGGTACCGAGCTTTTCTTACACCGATGCGGCGGCTTTGTTGCTCGCGCTTCAATTTTTGCTCTCGTTTGTCGGAGGGAGCGGAGCTGTGTCGGATGCCGCCGTTGCGGCGGTAATGACCTTGGCGTGGATCCCCATGCGGCAGACGCTTGCGCTGTTTCGATGGCAAAAAAGATGCGTGCGAGTAGCGGCACTCTCTTGTACGGTGGTCTCGTTGATCGGCGTTTTTCAATACGCGTTTGGCTTTTCGGAGCTGAAATGGATCGACGCCGATCGCTTTTTGAACGTTGGCGGCCGCGTGACCTCGGTATTTGATAACCCGAACGTTCTTGCCGTATATCTGTTATTGCACTTTCCCGTTTTGCTGTGCGCCGCCCTTGATGGGGAGAGGCGCAAAGGAGCACGGTGTGCCTACCTGTTTGGGGCGGCGGCGTGTACGCTCTGCCTCGTTCTGACCTGGACGCGCGGTGCGTGGCTCGGTTGGATCGCAGAGCTTTTCTTGATCCTACTCTCTTACAGCCGTACCTCCCTCGCCGCAGGTATGACGTTTTTGCCATTTGCCGTTGCTGCGCTTCCGCTGTTGCCGCAAAGCGTCAAGCAACGATTCGTCAGCATCGGCTCGGTGGCAGATTCCTCGTCGCGTTATCGCATTTATACGTGGCAGGGAGTATGCCGCATGATCGGCGCAAATCCTTGCGGCATTGGCGTTGGGGAACGGGCGTTCGTGACACTCTATCCGCGCTATGCGGTCAGCGGTACGGAGCGTGTGATGCACGCACATCAGATCTTTTTGCAGATCCTTTTGGAGCTTGGCTGGTGCGGACTGTTGACTTTTTTGATCTTTTTGCTACTCGTGCTCTTGTGCGCCGTGCAAAAGGGTGTACAAAACGGCGGTGCGGTTGCGCTTGTGGGTACTTTGGTCATGGGATTATTTGACCACTTGTGGTACTATCGGGGCATGCTCGTGCTGTTTTTGACGGCTTGTGCACTTTGTACCGTTGGAGGGGAGGAATCTTTATGGAAAAAGGATCGGGCTTTTTTAAGCGGATCACATTATTGGATTGGATCGTTTTAACGGTTTTGCTGTTGGGGATCCTTTCGGCGTCCGTTCTGATCTATCACAGATACAGCCGCCCCGACGACGAGGTAGAGATCGTGTATCTCCTGCAGGCAAGGGGCTTGGATCGGGCGTGCATGCGCAACGGTGAATTTGCGCTTGTGGGAGATCCCGTCTTTTCGGAGAACGGTGCGTCGTATTTGGGAGAGGTAACGCAGGTAACCGTTGCCCCACACATCAAAGCAGGTGTTACGGATGGGCAGGTGGTGTTTTTTGAGAGCGAGGAGCTCTTTGACCTGACCTTGCAGATCCGTGTTCGTGCGACCGTGCAGGCGCAAAACGGCGTTCGTGTGTCCGATATTCGCATTGCCGCAGGCATGAGCGGTGCGTATCGCGTGGGCGACCTGTATTTGCCGCAGGCACAGGTCTGCTTTGTGGAGTTGTTTGAGGAGCGTATATGAAAAAAGAGAAAAAAAGACGAATCGTTGGCGTGCTGGACGTTTGCTTGGGGCTGTTACTGATCGTGTCGGTATTGCAACCGCTTTTGCGCACTCTTTGGGAGCAAGAGGACACGGTGGAGGAGGTCGTCGCAACGGTTCACGTAAGGCTGAGCGACGTACCCGAGCAGATGTGCGATTGTCTGTACGTCGGGGAGGCGCTTTACACAGCATCGGGTGAGGCGTACGGCGTTTTGGAGGCGATTGAGGCAGAGCCTGCTAAAATCGTGCTGATCTGTGGTGACGGATTTTGCTACGGGGTGCGGGAGGGGCAGGGGCGTGTGGACGTCACCTTGCAGATCGCAGTGCGCGGAAGAATGGGAGAGGGCGGATTTTTTTGGAATGGCAGAAGCACCGTGATGCGCGGTCAATCCGTTTTGCTGTACGGTGTATACGCCGCGCCGTACGGTGAGGTGGTTGGCGTGTTTGCCGAATAAAAAGAAAAATCGACGGTGTTCGATCGAATCTTGTGTCTATTTTGCACGAAAAGTTGTAATGGAATTTGTAAAAAACTTATAATATGACTATTGATTTTTCACAAAAAGTTTGATATAATATTAGTAATAATCACTAAAAAGACTCGCGGCGTACGTTTGCGAAGTCAATTTCATGTAGGAGAGATGTTTATGGTTTCACGCGAGGTCGTTATCACCAATGCCAGCGGTTTGCACGCGCGCCCTGCTACCTTTTTTATCCAAAAAGCGAATACTTATAAGGCATCCGTTTGGATCGAAAAGGAAGATCGCAAGGTGAATGCCAAGAGCTTGTTGGGCGTTTTGTCCCTCGGTGTGGCAAAGGATATGACCGTTACCTTGATTGCAGACGGTCAAGACGAAAACGCTGCAATTACGGGCTTGATCGAGCTGATCGACAGCGGTTTTGCAGAGTATTGATTTTTAATTCCATCACGGGCATGGCGGTGTGCTGCAGCGGAACGACAGAGCTTCCGCCGGCACGCCGTTTTTGTTCCAAGGGAGGGGAAATATGACAGAGTGTAACGAAAGACTCGGCAAATTATTGGAAAAAGCGAATACGTTACCCCTGTGCCCCGGTGTGTATATCATGCGCGATAAGCGCGGCAAGGTGGTGTACGTAGGTAAATCACGTAAGCTGAAAAATCGCGTGTCGCAGTATTTCCAAAACAGTGACAAAAACGCCAAGACCGCGCGCATGGTGGCATCTGTTCACGATTTTGATTGGTACGTGTGCGACAACGAGATGGAAGCGCTGTCCTTGGAGAATACGTTGATCAAGCAATATACCCCCAAGTATAACATTCGACTCAAGGATGCAAAGTCCTATCCTTATATCAAGCTGACTGCCGAGGAGTATCCGCGCCTGCTCTTTACCCGCAAGCGCGAGAACGACAAGGCGAAATATTTCGGCCCGTATTCCGGCTCGGGCACGGCGTATGCGCTCATCGAGTTGCTCTCGCGCACGATGGGATTGCCGACCTGCTCCCGTCGCTTTCCGCGCGACATCGGCAAGGAGCGCCCGTGTATCTATTACCAAATGGGGCGTTGCGTGGGCGTTTGCACGGGTAATGTATCCACCGAGGAGTATGGGGAAGCCGTTCGCCGTGCGGCGGATATTTTAAGCGGCAGATCGCGCGAGGTCGTGCATGACGTCGAGCAAAAAATGTACGAGTACGCCGAGGCAGAGCGCTACGAGGCGGCGGCTCGCTGTCGCGACACCCTGCAGGCGTTGGAGCGCATTCACCAAAAGCAAAAGGTGGTGGCAGATCCCGATACCGATCAGGACGTGGTCGCGCTGTATTCCGACGATCTTTGCTCCTGTATTTCCGTGTTTTACATCCGCGAGGGCGTTTTGCAGGATAAGGCGGATTTTCTCTTTGGAGCCGACAGCATTCTGGAGCCGGAGGATATGACCACCTTTTTGTGCGAGCACTATAAAATGCGCGAGTACGTTCCGCCGCGCGTTCTGATCTCCTTTTCGCTTGAAGAGGAGGATGAGCAAATGCTTGCTTCGTATCTTTCGGGACTTGCGGGGCGCAAGATCGCGGTACGCACGCCCGAGAGAGGCGTTTTGCACACGCTGTGCGATATGGTAGAAAAGAACGCCGCCGAAAAAGCCAAAATGTACGTGGCACAAACCGATAAGACCGAGGGCACTCTTGTCAAGCTTGCGGCAATGCTTGCGCTGGAGAGCTAC
>JAZQYE010000074.1:0-8758 GCA_045633385.1 Eubacteriales bacterium
TCCTCAACCGTCATGCGCGGGCGAGGGTCAACGCGATTTTCCTGGATGTAGCGGTAAATTTGAAAAACGCTGAAAGGGCCAACCAAAGCAAAAAATACCGCGATACAAATCAAAAATGTGATCAGGCGTACGTTTCGTGAAAAAAATGTTTCGGTCTTACCTGCAGTGTCCACTACTTCCTTACGATTCATCGCTGACTCCTTCCTGCACCGCAAGTCCCATGATCTCCATGATCTCGCTTTGGCGGCGGCGCATATCCAATTCGTCCTCTTCACCCGTTTCGTGGTCGTAGCCCAGCAAATGCAACATGGAATGTACCGTTAAAAAGGCGACCTCACGCGCAAAGCTGTGTCCAAACTCCTCTGCCTGAATGCCTGCCTGCTCTAAGGAGAGCACGATGTCGCCAAGCATACCGAGCATTTCATCTACGGGCGGTTCCTCGCTCTCACCCTCGTAATCAAACAGGGGGAAGGAGAGCACGTCGGTGGACTTGTCCACGCCACGGAACTTTTTGTTCAGCTCGTGGATCTCTGCATTGTCAACGAAGGTGACGGATACCTCGCAGGGGTTGCCGTACTGCTCGTAATCGAGCGTAGCTTCCACGGCGGCACGTACCAACATCTTCAACCGGTAGGTCAAGGGATGCACTTGTTGATGATCGTCAAAATAGATTCTCAAATTCATTTTTCTGTTCATGTTTTTCCCTCACTTTGTATTTTTTGTATCGGTCTTATCGCTGTGCGCCTTTTGCGCTTGGGCACGCTTTTCGCTCTCACGACGCAATTGGTCGCGGTCGTATTTTTCATACGCCTGAATGATCTTTTGCACCAATCTGTGACGAACCACGTCACGCTCGTTAAAGTAATGAATGCCGATGTCGTCAATTCCCTCTAAGATCTTGACTGCCGCACTCAAGCCGCTCTTTTGTCCGCGCGGCAGATCCGTTTGCGTCAAGTCACCCGTAACAACGGCTTTGGAGTTAAAGCCCAAACGGGTCAAAAACATTTTCATCTGCTCGGGGGTGGCGTTTTGCGCCTCGTCGAGAATGATAAAGGAGTCGTCCAGCGTTCTGCCTCGCATATACGCCAAGGGAGCGATCTCGATCGTTCCCTTTTCGACCAAGCGCTGATAAGTCTCCGCTCCCAGCATTTCGTAGAGCGCATCGTAAAGCGGACGCAGATAGGGGTCGATCTTGCTTTGCAGGTCACCCGGCAAAAAGCCGAGCTTCTCTCCGGCTTCGATCGCGGGACGCGTCAGAATGATACGCGTGACCTGCTTATCGCGCAACGCCTTGACCGCCATGGCAACGGCAAGAAAGGTCTTACCCGTTCCCGCAGGTCCCACGCCCAGCACGATGGTGTTTTTGCGAATGGACTCCACGTATTGCTGTTGCCCCACCGTTTTGGGCTTGACGGGCTTGCCGCGCGTGGTAATGCAGATGCAGGAGTCACCCAAGGCGGCAAGCTCCTGCTGCTGCCCCGACGAGATCATATCCAATGCATACTGCAAGGATTGCTCGGTAATGACCTCGGTTTTGGATGCCAGATCGTGCAAATAGGAAATACAATCGGCAGCCGCGTTGAGCTGCTCCTCGTCCTCTCCCTCAATCACAATGGAATCCCCTGCCTCGGTCTCGCGGTTGCGAAGGGTGACCGAAAACTGTTTTTCGATGCGGCGCGCGTTGCTGTCAAAGCTGCCAAAGATCTTGGCTGTTGCGCCCGTGTGCTCCATACGGATGATCCTACGGTTCATATACGTCCTTTCGGTAACAAATTTACTCAATGATCTCAAACTCCTGCTGTGCGGCAATATTTTCAATGCACTCTACCGTACAGGTCAAAATGACCGACTCCTCACCAATGGTGGTGGCAATGCTTTTGCGCAACAGCTGTGCAGAATCGGAAAGCCGTGCAAGCTCCTCCTCAAGCCCCTCGTAGCAGAGTGACAACGCCTGCTCGGCAGAGCGATGATCCGTTTGTAACAGATACGGCTGACAAACGGTTTGCGTCAAAGAAATCGGCACGCGCTTTTGCTCGGAGTTTGGCAATTCTATCTCATTTTTTATTATATCACAAGTGAGGGGTAAATTTCTACAGTTTTTGAAAATTTTCATAGAAAAATTAAAAAAATGTAGCACGATCTCCGTCGTTTGGGGCTTTTGAGCCACCTTTTGCTCGTATTGGAGCGGAATTTCCACCACGATCGTGCGTTCGGTGCGCGCCATGACCTCGCCCGCGGCTCGTGTGTAACGAAAAGATTGCGACCCGCTCTCGTAAATTCCGCTCACCAACAGCTCTCCTTTTTTAACCGCTTGCCCCACCTGCACCACGCTCTCACCGCGGTAAAGCTGTAAGTATTCGATCTGCCCGTCTGCCGTTGCGATCAGATTGGCAGGGAGACGCGACTGCTCGCGTGCGGCACTCTTTTGCTCGATGACCTGCACGCGCGCCACGGTTCCGTCAAGATAGATCGAGATCCACGCAATGCGCTCCGATGCAATGAGAATGCGGTTTTCAAGCTCGCGGACGCGCACCCCGGGCAAATAGCTCCCCACGCCAAAATCGCATACCCGTAACGCGTCAACCACCTCCTGCTCGGTCATGCTCTCGTTGCCTACCACCTCTATGCTCCAGACGAATAAGGAGGAAACCACCGCAAGACACACGGCAAGCAAAGCACCTGCCACAAGCCCCGGGCGCTTGGCAAAGGCAAACAGCAATGACGGAACACCGTATTCCCCGATCGCCTCAATTACCAGCTCTCGCTTTTGGCAAGCGCGTATCAGCCGCCGCGCAGAGCGCATACCGCAACGAAAGGTGACGCATTCCTCGCCCCATGCAAAATCGGTGTAGGTGATACCCATCTGCATACACAAATTCATTACGGCGGTGCAATAAGCTCGCGGCACGCGCAGTTTGCGCGCACCGCACAAAAACAGCGAAAGACTCATACGCTCTCTCCCATTTCATCAATCTTTTGGCATTTTCCGTTGCAACCGCGTGCACAAAAGCACAGCGCATCAACCACGCCACTCACCGTAACGCTCCCTGCGGTAAAGGAGGTGCATACGAGCGATTTTCCAACAAGCGAAACGCTCCTGCTCGCCGTGGCAAAGCATAAAAGCTCCTTACCGTAGTGCAAAATACGAACACAGCCGTGAATAACGGCGCCGCCCTCTCCACGCAGGATCACGCGGTCGCCGCAAAGCATTTCACGCAAAGCGCCCCCTTGCGCATTTGCCGATTTTTCCCTTTTTTTGATCATACGCCCTCCGTTTTTCTAAAAAAGCGGCATAAAAGATTTGTCGCTTGAGTAGGTTGGTAATACCACATTCTATGCAAAAAAGGAGCACAACATGACTGTATCACGCACAACGAAGCACACTGCCGCAGAGCCGACATTTTTTCAATACACCGTGGGACTGATGACGGTATTTTGCCTGATGCTGTTGCTCAAAAACGGTGCTGTTGCGGCAGAATGCGTAGGGAGAGGACTACGGCTGTGCGCCAAAACGATCGTCCCCTCAATCTTTCCCTTTTTGGTCGTTGCGGAGCTGACGGTGTCGGGTGGCGTTGCCGAAATGCTCCCCGACCGACTGACAAAGCCCCTGCAATACCTGCTGTGTCTGCCGTGCGCCGGATGCGTTGCCGTGATGATGGGAATGCTGTGCGGCTTTCCAACGGGTGCAAGATGCGCCGTAAACGCTTTGCAACGGGGACTTTTGAGCCGTGAAGAGTGCGAGCGCGCTTTGGGGTGCTCGTGCATACCGTCTGCCGCATTTTTGATACACGCGGTGGGGGCGTCGCTCTGTCAAAGCCGCGCGTTCGGCATTTTGCTGTATTCATCTGCCGCGCTTTCGGCACTGCTTTGCGGCGTGTTGATGCACCCGCGCAAAAAAGAAGGATATAAAAGGCAGATCGAGCCCCGTCTCACACCTGTGCCACCGCTCAAGGGTGCAAGGCTGTTAACCGAATCGATCAAGCACGCAACAACGGCAACCTTATCGATTTGCGCATACGTGGTCTTTTTTTCTGCCATTACGGGAACGGTCGATGCCATGCTCACCTGCCTGTCTCTGCCTGCATCCTTGGGAGCGGTGCTCAACGTCGCGCTGGAGCTTTCAAGCGGAGTCGAGCACACCGCTACACTTGCGTCGCCCGTGTGTGCGGCATTGCTCACCGCCGCCGCGGTTGGCTGGTCGGGTCTCTCGGTGCATTGCCAATTGATCGCCTTGTGCGACGGAAGCGGACTCTCCTACCGCCCCTATTTTGTTACAAAGCTGTTGCAATGCGTGCTGTGCATCTTGCTATGTGGTGCCGCACTTTTCCTGTTTCCAAGCCTGACTCCGCAATAATCCACACACCCGCTCGCCGCGATTGATTTTTTCAAAAAATTCCATCTCCCTCTTGTAAAAACAAAGCGCGTGTGCTATAATAAAGTCATGATCCATACTGTGAAAGGGGATTTTGTATGAAAAACAATTTGATTATGCACGTCAATTACGGCGAGATCAGCGGCAGTAGCTTTGGCTCGCGCTCGGTGGACGACATTTGCAAGCTTGCGGCAAACGTGGGATATGACGGAATTGAATTCCGCGCCAATCCACCTCGTGAATTGCAAGCACTCTCGTTCCGTGAATACGCCGAGCAGATCGCCGCAGGCAAGAAAAAATACGGCCTTAGCGAGATCCTGTTCAACTTCAACCTAAAAAACAGCTCAAGCAAATACGCCGATGAACGCAACGAGACGATCACCTCGACCATCGAATGCGTCAAGATCGCGCAGGAACTTTGCCAAACCACCGTTTGCAACACCGCTGCGACTTGGATCAGCTCATCCATTCCGACCATTCCCTCCCCCGGCTACGAGTTTCACGGCAGTGCCGCCGCAACGGCAGAGCAATGGGAGCTGACGGCAGATACCTATCGCAAAATCGGCACAGAGCTTGAAAAGCTTGGCGTAAAATTCGCGTTTGAAACGCACATGGGATACATTCACGACCTGCCCGCCACCGCAAAAAAATTGGTCGATATGATCGATAGCCCCATGGTAGGCATCAATCTGGATTACGGCAACACCGTTTACTTCCCCAAGCGTCCCACGCTGGAAGAGAGCATTGACACCTGCGGCGACAAGCTGTTTTACACCCACCTCAAAAACTCGGTCGGCGTTCCCGGTACCAATCAGCGTATGCCCACCGCACTTGCAGAGGGTGAGATCAACCACCGTTTGTACGCACAAAAGCTGATATCTGTCGGATTTAGCGGCCCCATCGGCATTGAAGCACCCCGCCCCGGTGACAGATTTTGGTACGCCAAAAACGATTTGGCATACTTCCAATCTGTGCTGGACGACCTCGCGTAAACCAAAAACAGCGCAAAAGATAAACAACGTATCACAAAAAACGATCCTGCCCTGTACAAACCACAAGGCAGGATCGTTTTGTTTTTTGCAAAGATGAATTAAAAACAGCGGTCGGGCAAGATTTTTTACTCCAACCTGAAATGCTTGGCAAGGCGTGTGCAGATCTCCTCGCGCGTGTCCCTTCCGTCATCCTCGCGCACAACGGTAAAAAAGCCGCTTTCGGCATACTCGTCATAGTGCTGTCGGCTGTTGATGCGCGCAAGCCCTTGGCGGTAATTTTCCATTACGGCGGCGGGATCATCACAGCTATCGATCACGCCGAGCAAAAACTGCTTTTCGGGGTCATTGCGGTCAAAAAATCGCTCCACGCTCATCGATTGCGGCGAGAGCATCACGGCGACGTGGTGATAATCGGAGATCTCCCGTAGCAGATCCAAGGGGATATTGGTATCCACGATCACCCGTTGCGTTTGCGACAGCGCGATCAGCTCTGCCACCTCAAATTCTGCCGCCTCGCGCCCTACGGCGTACATCCAACGCTCATACTCCTCGGGCGTACGGGTCACAAAATCGCGCCAATCGGTCAGTTGCCTGTTGTAGCAGAGGTCGGGGTGCGTTTGCGGCGTTGCAATCGCCTCGGATACAGCCATGTGGTAGTTCTCTCCACAGCAGACCATTCCATACCGCCGGGCAAGCAGCTTGACCGCAGTCGATTTGCCCGCATACGCCGTACCGGTGATAAAATAGACGTTTTTTAAGTAATGCTTTAAAATATTATTTTCGATCTTCATGATCCTCTCCCAAAATTCTTGACACGCCAACCGCGCACGGCTTGGGCTGTTAATCGATCCACCATGCAGGCGTGATCTCACCCAAGCGCACGGTGCGTCCCGTGGTGTAATCCATCATAATTTCTACGTCCCGATAGTTTCCTGCCATGAGCTGTACCATCAGCTCACGGCAAGCACCGCAGGGTGCTCCGCAGGAACCGTCCGGCATAATTGCCAGCACCTTGTCGATCTCGTGCTCACCGTTGGTAAGCATTTGAAAAATGGCGTTTCGCTCGGCGCATACGCCAAGCCCCGAGCAGGTGTCAATGCAAATGCCCGTGTAGATCTTGCCCGATTTTGACAGCACTGCGGCAGAGACCTCGCCGCAGGTAAGATACGCCGAAATTTGACGCGCATTCAAAACGGCTTTTGCCGCCTCGTACATATCCTTCCAAATCTGTTCCATACAATGTTCTCCGTTCCAATCGTTATTTTAATCCGCATCTTTCATACAATTTTGCAATGCAGGGGGATTTATACGCAATATACCCGTCGATATCGTTTGGAAAGAGCCTTGCCCCCTCCTCCTTGACCCGACTGTACTCCTTGACCGCCTCGGGGTGCGTGCGCAAAAAATTGCGAAAGGTCACGTGGCGGTGCAATTCGGCAGAGCCTTGCGGACAAACGTATAAATGATGCCGTTGCAGGTGCGGCTTATCGGTGTAGCAAAACGCCTCGCGCCCCTTGATGCCAAGATCCCCCTCGTGCACGTATCCGATCGATGCCAAACGCTCGACCACGGCGTCAAACACCGTGTAATCCTTGATGATAATGTCAATATCGATGCAGGGCTTGGCAGACATTCCCTCAACAGCGGTGCTCCCCACGTGCTCAATGCCGAGCACAAGCTCGCCAAGTGCGCAAAAAAGCTCGGCTCTGATCGCTTCAAACTCGCCTGCCCACGCCGCACGATATGGCAGAACCACTACCTTTGCCGTACGCATTCTTCCCTCTCCTTTCGCAACCCGTCGTTCGTTTTTTGATCACCGTGACGGTGAATTTGTCCCGATTTGAGACAAATATTTGTCTGCCTCGGCGCGGCTTTTGAAGATCACCACCGTTTTACCTTGCTTGTAACGGTCGATCAGCTCGTATATCGTCGGCAGATTTTTTTGACCGAACGACTCGATCTCCTCGCGCAAGCGCGGATCCAACTCGGTATCGATCCACGGCATATCGTAACGCCCCTTGCCAAGTCGGGCGATTGCCCCCTGCAAAGAGACCTCGGTGGGCAGATCAAACAGAATGACCGTGTCACACGCCGCCATTCTGCGCTCGACCGTACGGCTGTAATTGCCGTCGATGATCCACGCATCCAAAGCGAGGATCTCACCCATACGTGCGTCAAATTCCTCTCTAGCAACGTGTGTTCTGTCGGGCTTGTGCCAAATGGCGTCCAGATAAAACAGCGGCAGTCCGATTTTATCGCGGAGCTTTTCCGCAAAGGTGGTCTTGCCACTGCCTGGGCAACCGATTACAATGATCTTTTTCATGCTTGGTTCATCTCCTCTACCATTTGGCAGGATTTTGCCGTCATTTCGACCCACGCAGGTCGAAAACCACTTTTGATCGCGTTGCGCACCGATTTGACGTTGCTCCACGCGGCACAGTAAAACGGCACCTTGCCGCGATTGAGGATCTCAATGGCAAGACGGCTTGTCATTGCCGAGGCAATTCCCTGCCTGCGGTATGCGGGAAGCACGTCAACACCGATTTGCCACATCGTGTCGCAATCGGCAGAACAGCCTGCAAGACCGACGAGCTTTCCGTTAACGTACGCACCAATGCCGAGCACGTCCAGATGCGCGCGCTGTGCGCATAACGCGTTAGACCACTCGGGCAGGTAAAGCTCTGCAAAATCTGCCGCTGTCAAAACCCGAAGCTCATACAGGCATTGCAAGGGGCGTAAGTGATCGACGTCGGGCAAAAAATACTCTGCCATAAAACAGATCTTTTGTCCTTTTTGCATCAACGCCTCGTTCAGCACGTGCAAATTCGGCGTTTCAAACAGGTGCTCAACGGAGTATCGATTGATATAACGCTCGGTGATCTCATAAAATTCGGGAGACACCGATGCCACTACGTTGCTCCCGTAGGAGACGAGCTGACAAGAAAACGGGAGCTTTAAATACCTTCTCGCACCGTCGCGCTCACCCGAAAGAACGATCACGTTCTCCGCCCTTTCAAAATCACTCGCATCTGCCGAGAGATCGCGTGCTGACTGCGCCATCGCGATCTTCAAAATTTCTTGATTGGTCATATTAGTTCCTTCTTAAAACTTGCTCGTCAATATCATCCAATTTTATCTTCAATTTAATTTCGAGTCTTCTTCTCAAACTATTTATAACGTCCAACAAATCACGTACAAATTCATCATATGTCAAGCAGGATTTAGAAAGCCGTTCCGATACTGAATCATCCTGCGAATCATTGAAAAATATCTTCTGCGCTTCTTGGGCATGATCACACAAAACCAACGCAATAGCCTTTGACTTATCTCTTTTAGCAAAGTCCTTATTTACGACTGAAACAAAATCATTTCTGTTTTCCAAGCATTTGAGAAG
>JAZQYE010000075.1:0-5400 GCA_045633385.1 Eubacteriales bacterium
AGTTGGGATGAGAGAGGGATTCACGTGCCTTTACCACAGCGGTGCGTCCCATACCGAACACACGGTAGCCTTCCTGTAAAAAACGCTCGGCTGTTGCTTTTCCGATTCCGCCGAGGCAACCGGTAACAATTGCATTTTTCATGGTGTTATCTCCTTATTTTTTGAGAATGATCTCGCGGTAGAGCTTGGTATAGAGCGGATCGCGAATGACGCAACCGGGAGTCGAGCCTGCGCGCATCAGCTCGGTGCATTTGGAGCAGGCGATACAGCACTTGGTCTTATCCAATCCGTTTGCATGAAGAATGTCGTTTGCAAAATTGGGGTAGGCGAAGATCTGACGTCCAAAGCCTGCCATATCGAAGTCACCTTGACCGATCATAGCGGCAACCACGCCGGGGGCGACCGTGCCGAGGTAGGAGAGGGCAGAGCAAATGATCTTCATTTCGGGTACTGCCGCCTTGAGCTGTGCCGTGCCCTTGAGCATTCTTGCAACGCCGAGCAGGGGATGCTCACCCGGCTCGTACGCGCCTTGCGCAAACGGGCGGTTGACGTGGGGATTGAAGTAGGGGTTACCCATGGTGATGTCGATCATCTCCATGCCCATGCCGGAAAGGATCTGCAAGAGACGAATGGGCTCGGTGGGGTCAAACTCCAAAGAGCCGTCGGTTGCAACGCCAAAGCCGTAAGGATAGGGGAAGCCGTCGTAGGCGTTCAAACGCGCGGTCACGATAAAATTATTGGAGCAGGCTTGCATTGCACCTGCTACGCTTTCGCGCAAGAGTCTCGTGCGGTTATCAAAATCGCCGCCGTAGCGTCCCTCTCGCTCAAAGGCGGAAAGAAGCTCGCAGTTAAGGTAGCGGTGACAGCATTTGATATCCACTCCGTCAAAGCCTGCCGCCTCGGCAAGTCTTGCTCCCTCTACCAAAGCCTCACCCACGCGATCGAGATACTCGTCGGTCACAATGCGGCTTTTGTCAATGGGGGAGTCTTTTTCAAAGATGGGATTATTGTAAGCAATCAGCGGAGCGGGCTTTCCCTCGGGCTTGCTGTATCTGCCGGAGTGTGTTGCCTGCATGATCACAATCGGCTCAATGCCGTTTGCACGCGGAGCAGTCTCCTTGATGCGTGCGACCTCGCGGCGAAAATCATCGAGATTTTCTTTGTTGATGTAAAGCTGACGGGGATTTGCACGTGCTTCGGGCATGACAGCAGTTGCTTCAAACCAAATCAATCCCGCACCGCCCGTTGCAAAGCGATCATAACGGCGAATCGTCAATTCGTCGGGGGAGCCGCCTGCAGTGCCGTCACAGCCTTCCATTGCCTGGCAGGCAAGGCGGTTGGGAATGGTCTTGCTTTTGAGTTTTAAAGGCTCTGCAAGCACTTTAAGCGACTCGGAATAGGGAAGATTTGCCCCTGTTTGCTCGTTTTCCTTCAAAAAAATATCCGTATTTGTATATACCGAATTCATGTGATACGCTCCTTTTTTGAGTTCTGTATTCATTATACATTATTTTTTTGAATTTTGGTAGGTTTTTTTCACTTTTATTTATGTAAATCTTGCTTTTTTTCAAAATATGCGCTATAATTATATATAAGGTTTGAATTAAAGCCTCGTTTGCGGCAAAAGCTGTCAAATTGATTTTGGTGTCTTGACAATGCCGTAAATGAATGCTATAATGGTGAAAATTTAAAAAGTGCCGAGGAGTACGGATAAACGAAATGACTATTAAGGAAAAGAATGAAAATCAGTTACCCTTTTCAATTTCATATTCCGAAGCCCCCATTGGCAAAAGCAATCATTTTCACGAGGGGCATCAGCTGTTATACGTTGTCAGCGGTACCGTGGAGATAACGGTGGACGGACAAACGGAAACGGTGTCGGGAGGCACGTTGTTGATCTTTCACCGCCTCACCGAGCACTCCATTCGGGTACAAAGCGCGCAGTATCAGCGTTACTCCATGCGCATTCTCCCCAAGGGGGCGGCAGAGTACGAAAACGATTTTTTGATCTCCACGCTCTTTAACCGTGTTTCGGGTTTTTCACACACTTTGCAGGGTGAAAAAAGGAGAGAGAGAACCGAGCAATTGTTTGCCAGCCTTTTGCTGGAGGTGCAGTCGGACGAGCCATTTCGGAGCGAAATGCTGCAATCCCTTTATTGGGAACTGATCATTCACGTATGTCGATTATTGCCCCAAAATGCAGTAACCGAAAACAGCGATGCGCTACAGCTGGTCAATCAAATCCGCAAAGCGTTTGAAGAAAATTACGGCGAAAAATACACGCTGAAGACCTTGGCAGAGGAGTATCACATCAGCGCGTCGCATCTGTCGCATCTGTTCAAAAAAATCACCGGAAAATCGTTGATGGAATATCTGTTTGCCTGCCGGCTGCTTGCCGCAAAACGCTTGCTTGCAACGACTAATCTCTCGGTTGGGGAGATCGTTGAGAGCTGTGGCTTTAGCGACGACAGCAATTTCAGCCGAGCCTTTCACAAGCGTGTCGGCGTTTCGCCAAGTGCCTTTCGCAAGCGCTATCGCGGCGCGTAAAATATTTGATCTGTCTTGACAAACATAAAATCAGAGGAGAATAAAAATGGGTATTGAAATGAATGAAGAAATGTTTCGGCAACTGACCGATTATTGCAATTCCTCGGATAATGCTATTGATAACCGCCGTCGTGCCGAGATCCTTGGATTTACGCAAAAGGATGTTTTGGTGGCTCCCGGTGCCATTTTGCGCATTCCGCGCGAGCAGGTTGGCACAAACGTATTTTTTGGACTCTATACCTATGCAAACGGCAATGTGACCGTTGGAAACAACGTGTTGGTAGGACCGCATTGCTCACTTTCTGCGGGAAACCATAAGTTCGATCCTGCAACAGGGTGGTTTTCGGCACGAAGCGAGCCCGATGGCGACGACAGTGTGGTGATCGGTGACGGGTGCTGGCTTGCAAGTAAGGTCACGGTAACGGGCGGCGTAAAAATGGGCAAGGCAAATCTCATTTGCGCAGGTGCCGTGGTGACCAAGTCCACCCCCGATTACGCCATTATGGCAGGCGTACCCGCCAAGCAGATCGGTGAGATCAATCCCGTAACGGGAGAATATATCTGGTATCATGCAAAGGAGAAGAAGTAATGCCCGAGTTGATTTTTCCAAAGGATCGACAAAACGCAATGCAGGTCTTTCCGTTTCCCACCGCGGGGCGTGTGGTAGAGGAGGATCCACCCTGCCTTTGTTGGATTCCGCCCGAAGGGGAGCACCTTTATACGGTAACCGTTTCGACACTCGACGGCACCGAGCTTTACCGCGCGCAAACCACGCGCAACTACCTTGTGCCCACCCGCTTTTTTGGTGCGGGCGAATATACTTGGAACGTATATGCCGAGGGCGCGGAGAGGGGAGAGATTGCCTTTTCCATTGCCGAAAACGCAGTCAAGATCCATCGTATCGGTGCGCAGGAGCTGTACGACAGCATTCCTGCCGTGCACCCGAGGCATTTGTTTTTTGCAAGTGATATCGAGCGTCTGCGTACCGAAAAAAGCGCGGAACTGACGGTTTTGCGCCGTAACGTCGAGGCGGCGTACCGCGACGGGCTGCCGCAAATGCCGTGGTATCATATGGATCCCAACGCCCTGCCGTACCGTGAATATTTCGGTCGCTTTCGTGATTTTTGCGACCGAAACATGGTCGCGTGTGCGTTGGCGTACGTGTTGCTGGAGGATGCGTGTGCGGGTGCCTTTGCAAAACAGCTGTTATTACATTTTTGTAACCGCAATTCCAATGGTCCTTGCTCTTTGTTGGGGCCTTGGGGCGATGAGGTCGGATTGAGCTTAGCTCGTTGCTTGCCTGCGGTTTACGATCTGCTCTATCCCTTACTTTCCGAAAAGGAACGCATTTTTGTTGCTTACGTTGTGCGCGATTATGCAAGGCAGTGCTACGAACGCTTGCGTAAGCGTGATTATTGCCAAAATCCGGGAGACTCGCACGTCGGCCGCTTGCCGGCATACCTTGGTGAGGCGGTCATGGTGCTCAAGGATAGCGGTATTCAGCCCCGTGAGGAAGCACTGCTTTGGTTGGATTACGCGCTGGAGATCTACGGCGGCATCTTTCCGCACTATGGAACGCCCGACGGTGGCTGGGCAGAGGGCGTATTTTATGCCACCAGCTATACCAAATGGTTCTTGCCCTTCTTTTCTGCAGTGGAGCGATTTGGCGGCACACGCTTTCTCAATCGTCCCTTCTATCGCAATCTGACCAATTATTTCTTACATTTTGCCAATCCGGAATTTGAAAATCACCCGTTTGGAGACGGATATTGGTGCTCGCCCGAGGACGAGGAGTGGCCCGGCTTTTTTGCACAGAGTCCCTGCCGCTTTTACGCCGACCGTTTCGGCCCCTCCCTTGCGCGTGAGCGTGCCGCCAAGCAGGCAACGCCCGAATTGTATTTGTTGCATCTGTTGGACGTGTTTTTGCCTGCTAATCGAGAGCAAGCTGTAACGGTGCCCGAGGCACAAAACGTGGCGTGCTTTGCAGATGCGGGTTTTGTCAGTATGCACACCGCTCTAAACGATACCAAAGAGGATCTTGCCGTGCTGGCACGTGCCTCCAAATTCGGTTCCGATAGCCATCGCCACGCCGATCAAGGTGCGTTTGCGTTATTCTATCGCGGAAAAGCGTTGCTTACGCCGTCGGGATATTTTGGCAGAGGATACGGCACCAAGCATCACTTTGAGTGGCTCAAGACCACACAGGCGCACAATTGCATTTTAATCGACGGCGAGGGTCAGCCCGTTAACAGTATGCTCTCGCGCGCCACCATTCTCTCTTGTGAGGATCGCGGTGCGGTCAAAGAGGCAAAGCTCGATGCTTCGGCGGCATATCCCATGCTCCGGTCATGGATCCGCACCCTGCGCATCGAGGGTAAGACCGTAACGGTAGTGGACGAGATCGAGGCAGATCACCCCGTAACGGTTACCTATCCTTTGCATACGCTCTCCCAACCAGAGGCGGTGGGGAACTGCGTACGTGTGGAGCGCGGTGATGCGCGCCTGCTGATCGAGCCGCAGGGTGATGATCTGCAATTGACCGAGATCACAGACCGTTATACCGTTGATTTAAACGAGGGCGTGCCCGCAGAGTTTTGCGTGCAAATGCCCCAACAATATCACGTTTATTACCAAACAAAATCTGCCATGACGCACCGTTTGACAGTGCGTTACACGGTGGAGTAACGAGCAATCGAAGCAACGTTGACCGATAACAAGAGAAACAAGAGAAAAGAGGAAACGATTATGTGGACAGAAGAAAAGCTGAACGAGCTGCTTGCAACGCCGAGTGAGGCTTTGATCGAGGATATCAAGCGCATCAAGGGTGACATCACGGTGCTTGGTGCGGGCGGA
>JAZQYE010000076.1:0-2299 GCA_045633385.1 Eubacteriales bacterium
TACACAATCGCGGCGCATCTTTTCCAGCGGCACGAACATCGGACGCTTACACCTGCTCAATCAGCTCTCGCGCAAGATCTGCGAAAATCCGCTTACCACCGAGCAGATACGTGCAGAATACGAGCAAATTCTGCACTGCAAGCAATATCCGTTTTGGATGGAGTGCGTTGCCTCTGCCCTGATCGCGGGCTCGTTCACTCTCTTTTTTGGCGGAACGCCCGTGCAAGCGCTCATATCGCTGATCATTGGCGTACTGATCAAATTTATCGTTCGTTTTACCGAATACACCCTGATGAACAAGATATTTGCCAAATTCTTTTGCACCTTTTTGGCAAGCGTGCTGGCATACGGTGCGGTGCATCTTGGTTGGACCGACAGCATTGACAGCATTATCATCGGTAATATCATGGTGCTCATTCCCGGAATCGGCTTGACGAACGCCCTGCGCGACCTGTTTACGGGAGACAGCATTGCCGGCATCTTGCGCTTTGTGGAGGCATTGTTGAGTGCCCTTGCGATTGCGGCGGGATATTTTTTGTTCACCTTGATCGTAGGAGGAATTTGACATGACAACGACCGAGCTGTTACAAATCATTACCGGCTTTCTCGGTGCGTTCGGCTTTGCCATTCTGTTTAACATTCGCGGCAAAAAGCTGATCTTCTCCGCGCTTGGCGGCTTTCTCTCCTGGATGCTGTTCGTGCTGTTCAAATATCTCACACCAAACGAGCCCGTGCGCTACTTTTTGGTGGCGGTGCTGATATCGGTTTATGCCGAGATCCTTGCGCGACTGCTCAAAACCCCGACCACCACGTTCGTGATCTCCTCACTCATTCCCCTCATTCCGGGAGGCTCACTTTATTACACCATGTCCAACGCGTTCCGCGGAGACGTTGCGGGCTTTTTGGATAAAGGTCTTTACACCCTGCAACTTGCCGTAGCGTTGGCACTTGGCATTGTACTCAACACCGCATCTGTCAAAATGATCCTGCACACGATCGATCATTTTCATCGTAAAAAAACAAGATCGTAACCTCAAAAGCAACCGTTTTTGCATACACCTCTGCAAAAACGGTTGCTTTTTTGTATTCTTTTGTCGAATATAGTTTTCAAAACCGCAAATAATAGATTTTGATACCATTATTTTGGGTTTTGATATTGACAAAAGTGACTTTTTATGCTATAATGAAAAAAAAACAAACGTACGGGAGGACAAAAGAATGACACGTACCAAGCTAAAGGATCGAATTTTACCCGATTATACACGAGGCGAGGAGATCTTTCACATGGTCTCGCACATTGTGGGAGGGGCACTCGGCATTGTGGCAACCGTGCTCTGCATCATTTTTTCGGCTCTGCATCACAACCCTTGGGGCGTGGTCGGGAGTGCGATCTACGGCTCGTCGCTCATCGCACTCTACTCCTGCTCCAGCATTTACCACGGATTGACGCACCCCATGGCAAAAAAGGTGATGCAGGTGTTGGATCACTGCCCCATTTATTTTCTCATCGGTGGAACCTACACCCCCATTCTTCTCACGGCGATCAGAAAAGTCTCCCCTGCTTGGGCGTGGGTGATTTTCGGCATCGTGTGGGGACTTGCGGCAATGGCGACAACGCTGACCGCGATCGACCTCAAAAAATTCTCCAAGCTCTCTATGGCTTGCTACATTGGTATGGGCTGGAGCATTCTTTTGGCAACCGAGGCAACGATCAAGGCGATTCCCCTGCCCGGACTGCTCTTTTTGTTTGGCGGCGGCGTTGCTTATACCGTAGGAGCTGTCATATACGGCATTGGCAAAAAGAAGCACCTGCGTTATATGCACTCGCTCTTTCATCTCTTTGTGCTCGTTGGAAGCCTGCTGCAGTTCTTTTGCATTTTGTTTTACGTGGTGTAAGATATCATATAAAAAAGGCTCAATCAACCGCTTTGAAAAGTGTTTGATTGAGCCCTTTGCTGTTTATGTGGGTAACAGGGGGCGAAGAACTGCAAAACGTCGCCGCTTGTGCAATGCATTTTTTTACTCTAACCGGCGGCGTTCGAATTTACGCTCCGCGCAAACGCGTGCAGGTTCTCTAAACTCTTTACCGTTACCAAACGAAAAGCGGCACGCAAAAGCGTACCGCCTTTCGTTTGGTGCGGGTAACAGGGATCGAACAACTGCAAAAACGCCGCCGCTTGTGCAATGCAATTTTTTTACCTTATCCGGCGGCGTTCGAATTTGCGCTCCGCGCAAACGCGTGCAGGTTCTCTAAACTCTTTACCGTTACCAAACGAAAAGCGGCACGCAAAAGCGTACC
>JAZQYE010000077.1:0-2204 GCA_045633385.1 Eubacteriales bacterium
CCCAGAAGTTATCTGCCTTACCAAGGCGTACGACGTGTGTGGGATCTACACCGATCTTGTTGACCCAAATTCCGTAAGCCTCCTCGTCCTCCTCGTAAATAGAGGGCCAGAGGAGCTCCTTCGGGATCTCCAAGGTCTCGGTCAAAAATTCCCAAGCCCACGGAATTGCCTCCTTCTTGAAGTAATCGCCAAAGGAGAAGTTACCCAGCATTTCAAAAAACGTGCCGTGACGCGCGGTGTGACCAACGCGCTCAAGGTCGGGGGTACGAATGCACTTTTGGCAGGTGGTTACGCGGTTGCGCGGAGGCTCTTCCTCACCCGTGAAGAACTTTTTCATGGGAGCCATGCCCGAGTTGATGAGGAGGAGAGATTTGTCGTTGATGGGGACCAGCGGGTAAGAGGGGAGACGCAGGTGTCCTTTGGATTCAAAGAACGCGAGGTATTTTTCGCGCAGGTCGTTAAGAGACGTCCATTTCATAGGGGAAATATCCTTTCAAAACGTTACAAATTTTTATTATAAATTTATTATAAACAATAGTATATCACAAAACCGCATGGCTGTCAATCGGTTGGCGCAAAAAAGATGGGTGAGAAGCGTTATTTGCACTCGTTATCGCCCATTTTTTCGATTGGACGGATCGAAACCGTCATTTTGCAGTGCTCTGCCTGCGCGCCGTGGATCTCGACCAGATAGTCCAGCTCCAATCGTCCCTCCTGCAACAGGCGGTTGTTGACGTTGAGCGCGTGTACGCAGACCTCAAAATCGGAGTACGGCGTGTTGTAGAGGCAAAGATGACGTTTGCCCTTTTCAAAGGTCAGTGCCGTGCGTACGGGGCCTGTACGCATCATGGAAACCAGCGAGGGATCGGTGCGGTCAAATCCAATGGAGGTAACGGAGCCGTCCATACCTGTCAGCTCACCTTCCTCATAGATCAGCTCCACGCGGTGCTCGTTGGTCACGAGCTTGCCCTCCATAAACATTTCGGTGGGCTCGGGCATCTCACCCGTCAATTCGCGCAGCATATCCTGAAAGGCGGGGGGATCCCCTTGATATTCTTCTTCGTCAAGCTCTTCGCCTTCTTCAAAAAGGGAACCGTTCATTTCCTTACGGGCGGTCAGCATATGAATCATGACGTCGCGTTTGGTCATTGCTTTTATCTCCTTTTACTTGTTTGCATTTTCTGTCGCGCGGCGGCGCAGGATTTCGTTCACCTTTAGTACCGCAAGCTGGGTTTTGCCGTCGGGCAATCCTCCTGCCAGCGCCATGTCTACCATTTCGGATAGGGGAATGCGCACCACGTTGATAAACTCGTCGTCATCAAAGTCGGTTTCGCCAAAATCCAAGCCCTCGGCAAGGTAAAGGTCGATTTTTTCGTTGAGGATCGCGGGGGAGCCGAGATACGTTCCGAGAAAGGTCAGGCTTTTACAGCGTGCTCCCGTTTCCTCACGTAGCTCGCGCAACGCTGCTTCGCGGTGATCCTCGTCGGCACTGTCCAATTTTCCTGCCGGAATCTCGGTGGTGACCTGCTCGACCGCATAACGGTACTGTTGGACGCAAATGACCTCGCCCGCATCGGTCAGGGGCAGTACAGCCACCGCGCCGATGTGGCGGATGTATTCGCGAAAGCCGCGAGCGCCGTTGGGCAAATGGATCTGATCCACGTACACGTGCAGGACCTTGCCGTCAAAAATCAATTCCGAGGAAGCACAATGCTCTACCAATTCTTCGTCAAGATACATTTTTAACTCCTTATAATGGGTACTTACAATATTATACTCTATTTTATACGATTTGTAAAGAAGGACTTGCAAAAAAAACAAAAATCTGCTATAATGAATAGCGGACGAGTTTGTGCTGTTTGGAGGTGTAAGCAATGGTTCGGGAAGAGGAAAGACGTACGGCAATGCTGTTGGGCGAGGAAGGCTTACAAAAATTAAGGTGTGCACGCGTTGCGGTATTTGGTGTTGGCGGCGTTGGCGGATATTTGTGCGAGGCTTTGGCACGCGCAGGTATTGGGGAGCTGCATCTGTTCGACAACGATACCGTTTCGCTTTCCAATATCAACCGCCAGATCATCGCGACAATGGATACCGTCGGACGTGACAAAGTCGTTGTCATGGCGGAACGGATCCGGTCCATTAATCCTGATGCTATCGTCTACCGGCACAAGTGTTTTTACCTGCCGGAGACGGCGGAACAGTTT
>JAZQYE010000078.1:0-13726 GCA_045633385.1 Eubacteriales bacterium
ATCTGCACCGCTGCGTTGCGGTCGTACACGATCTGCTTGCCGCGCTCCCGCAGGATCTCGATCATACGCGCGGTGTAAGCATCGCGGCGGCAGTACGAGACCGCTGTTTTTTGCTCCGCGTCAAACAACGGGCGCAGGGCACGGTCGATCTGTTCAAAGTTTTCGGGCAACAGCTCGGCATGATAATACACGGAGCTGTCGTGCCAGGTGGATTTTTTGAGCTTGTCCACGCAGTATTGCGTGCGAATGAGCGGATACAGATCGGTATATCCGTTGACCGATGCGTGTGAGTAATGTGCGCGCGACATGACCTCTCTCCAACGGATCAGATTTTGCTCGATCTCCTCACGATACGCGTGTGCTCCGATCTGCTCAATGGCAAATGCAAAGATCTCACCCATCGACTCGATCTGTGCGCGCAAGCGCTCCTCGTGAATGATATTGACCGATTGATTGGCGTGAATGCGGTAAAAATAATAGCCCGTGCGCACGTTGCAAACGCGCTTTGCCTCACGAAAGGCAAAAAAGTTCATGAGCATATCCTCACCGTAGCACACCTTTTTTTGCGCCAACGGGCTCTGTCCGATACACTCTGCCACGCGTTGCAGAATACTGCGGCGATAGATCTTGTTCCAAGTCACAAAATAGGATTGCTCCCTGCCCGTTTGTGCCGCGTAGGCACGCAGGACCTCGTCACCGCAAAGATCGATCTGCCCTGCCATGGTGCTGTCCTTGGGGGTGGCGTAGCGACTGCGCGCGGTGTGAAACGCCCAACCGTTGATAACGATATCGGCATCCTCTCGGGCTGCTTTTTCGAGCATGGGCAAATGATAATGCACCGAAATGGTGTCGTCGCTGTCAAAAAAGGCGCAGTACTCTCCCTCCGCCATGGCAATTCCTTGCAGACGTGCGCGCAGAATACCGCCGTTTTCCACCTTTTTCAAGCGCGCGCCGAACTGTGCGGCAAGCGCGGTGTAATCCTCGCTTGAGCCATCGTCCACAATGCAGATCTCATAATCGTACAGCGTAGAGCCAGCAATGCTCTCAAGTGCCTCTTGAAGATACTCCTGCGGTGTATTGTAAACGCAGATGATAAGCGAAAGCTTTTTCATATCATTCCACCGTTTCTACCGTGACCTCTACGGCATCCTCGGCATCGGATACCGCCGTAACAGGAGCTTCCGCGCGCGCGGAATCGGGAGATCCTACCGCAGCCTCTGCTACCTCATCGGTATGCTCCTCCGACACGGGCGCAAGTGCCGTTTCCGTAGATTTTTCCACGGGCTTTTCCGTGGGGGGAGCGGAGCGGTTTTCCTGCGACTTTGCCGTTTTGGTCTGCGTTCCGTCGGCGGTATCCATACCCGCACGGCGCTTTGCATCGGCGATCTGCTCCTCCAAAGCACGGATCTCTATTTTGATATTTTGCACGGCAGAAATACACGCCGTTACACGGTCGGAGCGATCCTCATCCTCCGTAAAGTGGCGGTATGCGGCTTTGCCAAGCACCGCATAAGCCTCCTCCAGCTTGCGCTCTGCTAAAGAGAGCTTGACCTGCAGGGTTGCAATATCTGCGCTTTGATTGATTTTGGTTGCGGCACGATTGGCAAAATCCTTGATTCCGCTGTAAAGATCATCCCAATTCATCATTATAATCTCCTTGATCGTTTATTCTGTCAGCTATAGTATATACTGTTTTTTGCAACTTGTCAACCGTATAAAAGCAAAATTTCGGGAAAGACTAACCGCAACGCTCAAATTGTCGCAAAAAAGGAGTTATTTTATGAACATGGATCAAAAAACCTACCGTCGCTTTGCCGATGCACACGCACCGCACTCCCCCATGGGCAAAAACTGCACCCTTGCCTTTTTGGTGGGTGGGACCATCTGCACGCTGGGGCAGATCTTGCGCAACGTCTTCCAAACACTGCTTTCAATGCAAGAAGAGGACGCCGCACTCCTGACCTCGGTGACCTTGATTCTTGTTGCCGTGGTGCTGACCGCGCTGGGGCTTTTTGACCGTATTGCCAAATTTGCGGGAGCAGGAACACTCGTGCCCATTACAGGCTTTGCAAACGCCGTGGTCTCCCCTGCCATTGACAGTCACGCCGAGGGCTTGATTTTGGGTGTGGGTGCAAAGATCTTTACCGTTGCGGGTCCCGTACTACTGTACGGAACGCTCGCAGGCACGATATACGGCGTGATCTACGCGGTCATTCTCATACTGTAACGGCAAGAACGGGCAGAGAAATGCAAACGCGAGCAACCTTTTTGTTGACAAATGCAACGGGATATGGTAAAATGAATACGACAGGGGCAGTCTCTGCTCCGCAATCTTCAAAAAGGAGCTCTCCATGACGTACGAACAGATTCAACAAAACGAGGCGATACGCACTTATATTACCAAAGCAGATGAATCGCTTTGCACGCTCGGTTATACCGAGCACAGCTTTGCGCACGTCACGCGCGTTGCCGAGCAGGCAGGAGCTATTTTGCAAGCCGTTGGCGCCTCGCCGCGAGAGGTGGAGCTTGCCAAAATAGCAGGCTATTTACACGATATCGGTAACCTGATCAACCGCATTGAGCACAGCCAAAGCGGTGCTTTGATGGCTTTTCGCATTCTGGATCAAATGGGCTTTGCGCCAAGTGAGATCGCAGAGATCACGACCGCCATCGGAAACCACGACGAGGGTACGGGCGTTCCCGTCAGCAACCTTGCCGCCGCGCTCATTTTGGCAGATAAGAGCGACGTGCGCCGCTCGCGCGTCCGCAACTCCGATCTTTCCACCTTTGACATTCATGACCGCGTCAACTACTCGGTTGAGCACTCGGAGCTGTGCATCAATAAGCAAGAAACGCAGATTGAGCTGAAGCTGCGCGTTGACACGGGCATTGGATCGGTGATGGATTATTTTGAGATCTTTCTCTCGCGCATGATCCTGTGCCGCAAAGCCGCCGAGCGCTTGGGGTATCAATTTAAGCTGATCATCAACGGCCATACACTAATTTGATCAAACCCCTTGCTATTTTGATTGCCGTGTGGTATAATTTTAATATTGCTAACGTTTAAAAGGAGCTTTTTTATGAATCAACGTGAAAAACTCGGCTCGCGCCTCGGCTTTATTTTGCTGTCGGCGGGCTGTGCCATCGGACTTGGAAACGTGTACCGCTTTCCCATTATTACGGGTAGCTACGGCGGCGCGGTGTTCGTGCTGATCTACATCGGCTTTTTGCTGTTGCTCGGCGTTCCCTGCATGACCGCAGAGCTTGCCGTGGGACGTGCCTCCCAGCGCAGTATTGCAACGTCCTTTGACTCTCTTGAAAAAAAGGGACAAAAATGGCATTGGATGAAATACCTCGGCATTGCCGGAAATTACCTTTTGATGATGTTCTACACCACTATTTCGGGTTGGATGATCATCTACTTTATCAAGTATCTGAACGGCTCGATCATGACGGAACACGGCGACGAGGCGCTTGGCGCGGTATTCGGCTCGATGATTGGCAATACCCCCTTGATGATCGGAGCGACGGTAGCCGTGATTGTGATCTGCTTTGCTATTTGCTCCTTGGGACTCCAAAAGGGCGTTGAGCGCATTACCAAGTGGATGATGGTGGCTTTGCTGGTGCTGATCATCGGTCTTGTCATCTACTCTCTGACCTTGGAAAACGCCGCCGAGGGCTTGAAGTTTTACCTGATCCCCTCCCTTGACCGTATGAAGGAGGCAGGCGTTTGGACGGTGATCTCCGCCGCAATGGGTCAAGCCTTCTTTACCTTGAGCATTGGTATCGGCTCCATTGCCATTTTTGGTAGCTACATCGGCAAGGAGCGCCGCCTGTTGGGCGAAACGGCGACCATCATCTCCTTGGACACCTTCGTTGCACTGATGTCGGGTCTGATCATCTTCCCCGCTTGCTTTACCTACAACAACGGAGTCTCCGCCGATGCGGGCACGGTTGGCGCAGGCTTCCTCTTTACCACGCTTTCCTCTATTTTCAACGCAATGCCAGGCGGAAGAATCGTTGGTGCGTTCTTCTTCCTCTTTATGATGTTTGCCGCATTCTCTACCGTGATCGCGGTGTTTGAAAACATCATCTCCTTCTGGTTGGAGCTGACCAAGCTCAACCGCCGCACGGTCGCGCTGATCAACATCGGTCTTGTCACCGTTCTTTCCTTGCCCTGCGTGTTCAGCCTGAACATTTGGAGCGAAGTTACCATTTTGGGCAAGGGATTGATGGATCTGGAGGACTTTATCGTCTCCAACCTGCTCCTGCCCGTAGGTAGCTTGTTCTACATTCTGTTTTGCACTACGCGCTTTGGCTGGGGCTGGAATCGTTTTTACGAGGAAGTCAACACGGGCGAAAAGGGCTTTAAGCTCCCCCGTTGGTTCCGTCCTTATATGACCTTTGTGCTCCCCGTTATCATCATCGTCGTGCTGATCATGTCAGTACTTTAAAGTAACCCAATTATAAAAGCCAAGTGGGCTGCAATTGACGCAGCCCACTTTTTGTATTGTTCAATTTAAAAACATAGCATGCTCCTCCTCACTCGGCGGAGTTACCTTATCGTAATGCGTGGCGATCTGCACGTCGGAATAGGCGTAAACCGCCAAGATCAGATCCTGTTGTCTCTCTTCTACCAGCACACGCATATCATACTGTTGAATAAAGTAGCGCGCATCGGTCAGCAGATCGTTTACGTCGGCAGTCGGGTCTGCGCCCGAAAGATCCAAGGCGAAAAAGTCACACGCCTGCGCAAGACGCGCCAACAGCTCCCACGCGCCCTCGCGCTGTGCGATCTCCAAGGGAATAGAAACGCCCACGGGGGCATCTCCCGCCATTTGCTTGACCTGCTGCACGTAGCGGATCAGCGTCGCGGTATCCGTTCTCACCAAGGGGAGCTCGCGCAAAAGGATCTCACTGCCCCCCGCGCGTAAAAACTCGCGCATCAAGGCACATTCGCGCGCCGTTTGCGCATATTGCAGATCAAGGCTCTCCTCGGCAAACGCCTGTGGATAAAAGATGCCGCTGACGTAGTTTGCTACCGCGCGCAAGTCTCCCATCTCGTCAAAGAGCACCGCCTTACTGCTTGACGTAAAGCCAAGATAAGCGGCTACGTCGGAGGTATAATTGACCTCGCCCGCGGGATTGTTGATGCTGACGGAGACCTCTGCCAAGGACTCCCACACACCGGCAGGCGTTTTGCCAAACACGTAAGCATCGGCGTGCACGTCACGCACCGCAACAGGCTTTTGAACCTCTTGCTCGCTCGGCGTGGTCGCCTCACCGGAGGTCAGGCGGTCGTATGCCCCCTCGTCCAACCAGAGCTTTAGCAAATTTCCAATGATGACGGTGACGAGAATTGCCGCTGTAACGCAAATGAGAATGATGACCCACGGCGACACACCCGTGCCGCGATGGCGGCGATAGCGGCGACTGCCCAATCGAAGCATACGAACCTCCTTTCCCGTTTTGAAACGTTTTTTATTGAATCGTCAACAGATCGATGCTCTTTCCAAACTCATTGAGCTCAATGACGACGTTTGCTTTAGCCGCCTCAACGTAATCTCCCACGATTGCCCATTGATAGTTGGAGAGCAGAGTAGTCAATTGCTGAGAAAGAGGCGTTTCGACAGTTCCGTTCTCGTTTTCGATCTCTTCTTCCTTCATCATGACCAAAACGTACATGGCTTCCTCGGTCTCAACGATGGGGCTGACGTCACCCACGTAGCGAAGCGCAACAGCGGCATCCACCAAGGCATCGTCGTGCACGTGGCGCACCAAGAAGTAGGGGGCTACGTTGGTCATATCCTCGTTGATCAGGCTGTTGATGCACTCGCTCAAAGTCCATTTCTCACTGACCAGATTTTCACGCGCCTCAGACAAAAGCTGGCGGTTGATGTCTGCATCTACTCCATCCTTGTTGTAGCGCAAAAAGTGCTGTACGTAAACACAGTTATCGTCCACGAGCCATTGCTCAAACTCGCGCTCGTCGGTAATAAAGGCATCCTTTTGCTCCAGTGCGGTGTAAAGGTAGTACTTCATTTCATCCACCGCAAAGTAAAAGCGGAACAAATTTTCGGTCATGTAGCTCTCTTCCAGGTCTGCCTTGTACTCGCGATTGGAGGAATAATCCGCAATCAGCGCCGCCATCATCTCATCTACGTTCTTTTGCACGTAGTCGCTATCGTAAATGGCTTTACGAACGCCCTGCTCGGCACACGCCTGCAAAACGCTGTAGTTTTCCTTCATCGTGTTCCAAACGTACTCCTCCAGCTCGGCGCGGTATTGCTCCGCCGTGGCGGGATCATCCCAGATGGTGCCGTTGTCGGCAATTCCGTCCCCGTACTGTGCATCCAACTCTGCCTTATAGGTCATGGTCACAAAGCGGAGCTCCTCGTAAAGGATCTCGTACTCTCCGCAGGTGCCGATCACTCTGTCATTCGGTATATTGGCACAGCTCGCCAAGCCGCACGCAAGAATTGCGCACAACAGCAGCCACGCACCAGCGCAACGCATTTTTGATTTCATTTTTAACGTCCTCCGTTACTATTTTTATACATTATACTAAATAGTTATGTACTTTTTGTGAATATGAGCAAAAAAGTGTTCGAAATTTTCAAAAAAGCATTCCCTTTTTGCAAATTTTGTGATACAATTATTTATTATAGACTTTAATACAGAAAGGAGTGGTGTATTCAGATGAAAAAGATCTACAAAATACCGCTTTCCAAAATCGTTGAGGACTTTCACTTAGAGGTCATCGTCAAGCCGCAAAATTTTGAGGAGATTCAAATCGTTTCCCCCGAGGTCAATCGCCCGGGGCTTGCTTTGGCAGGCTTTTACGAGGTGTTTGAGCCGGAGCGCATCCAACTGATCGGTAAAGCAGAAATGAAGTACCTGCAATCGCTTGAGCCCAGCACCAAGCGCGTTATGCTGCAAAAGTTTGTAGATACCGCTCCCGTAGCCATCATCTACACCACCGATCTGCCCGTTGACAGCGTTGCCATAGAGCACGCCGAAAAGCGCGGCGTACCGATTTTGCGTACACAGCTCAAAACCAGCCAGATCATGGCAAGCCTGATCTCCTCGCTCAACAACCACCTCGCTCCCCGTATCACACGCCACGGCGGACTTGTAGAGGTGTACGGCGAAGGTATGCTGCTTCTTGGCGACAGCGGCGTTGGTAAGAGTGAGACCACCATTGAGCTGATCAAAAGAGGTCACCGACTCATTGCCGATGACGCAGTGGAGATCAAGCGCGTATCCGACAAAACGCTGGTCGGCTCCGCTCCCGAATTGATCAAGCACTACGTTGAGCTTCGCGGCATTGGTATTGTGGACGTTCGCCGCCTGTTTGGTATGGGTGCCGTAAAGGAGACCGAGAGAATTGACCTTGTAATTCAATTGGAAAACTGGGTGGAGGGCAAAATGTACGATCGCCTTGGAATGGACGAGGAAACCATCAACATTCTAGGCATCGAGGTCCCCTGCATCACCGTTCCCGTTCGCCCCGGACGTAACCTTGCCATTATTTTGGAGGTTCCCGCCATGAACCACCGTCAAAAGCGCATGGGGTATAACACCGCCGAGGAATTTAACAAGCGTATGATGCGTCAGATCGGCGTTGACTCGCTTTGATCTCTCAAAAAAATATAAAAATTTTTGAAATATTTTCGTGAAACCTATTGACAATCACTTGACCGCATGTTATAATATATACGTGATCACGTGAGTCACATAAAAAATTCAAACAGAAAAGGAGAACACAACCATGATTGCTATCCCAATTATCATCGCACTTGCCGCTATCGTATTGGTCAGCGGCTACCTCAAGGCTCCGCCCGATACCGCGTACATTATTACCGGTCTTGGCAAAAAGCGCATCCTCATCGGTAAAGCAGGCTGGCGTTTGCCCTTCTTTACCCGCGTTGACCGTCTCTCCCTGCGCGTGATGCAGGTGGACGTAAAGACCAGCGAAGCTGTACCTACCAATGAGTTCATCAACGTAACCGTTGACGGTGTTGCAAACATCAAGGTATCCTCCGACCCTCAGCTTTTGGAGCGCGCCTCCGAGTCCCTGCTCAATCTGCGTCAGGCTGACCTGATCCAATTGGTCACGCAGGTATTGGAGGGTAATATGCGTGAGATCGTCGGCTCCGTCGGCTTGAAGGAAATGGTTCAGGACCGTCAGGGCGTTGCTAAAAAGATCACCGAAAACGTCGTTCCCGATATGGAAAAGCTGGGTATTGAGGTTGTAAACTTCAACATTCAAAACTTTAAGGACGGCGCCGGTACCATTGAAAACATGGGTATCGACAACGTCGAGCAGATCCGCAAGAATGCGCAGATCGCAAAGGCGAACGCGCAAAGAGACATCTCGATTGCAACCGCAAACGCACAGCAGGAAGCCAACGCCGTGCGCGTAGAGGCAGAAAAGAAGATTGCCGAGCAGGATGCAGAGCTTGCAGTACAGCAGGCTGACATGAAGGTCAAATCCGAGACCAAGCGCGCAGAGGCAGACGCCGCATACTCCATTCAACAGGAAAATCAGCGTAAGACCATTGAGATCACCAAGGCAAACGCCGATATCGCCCGCAAGGAAAAGGAAGCCGAGCTGGCAGAAAAGGCGATTGCCCTCAAGGAAAGAGAGCTGGATGCCGAGATCCGCAAGCAGGCTGATGCAATGAAGTATCAGGCTGAAAAGAAGGCAGAAGCCGAGCTGATCAAGCAGCAGCGTGAAGCCGAGGCAGAAAAGTACCGCGCTATTCAAGCAGCCGAGGCAAAGAAGGCAGAGGCAGAGGCTCTGCGCTACTCGATGGAGCAGGAGGCTGCGGGTATTCGCGCCAAGGGCTTGGCAGAGGCAGAAGCTATTGAAAAGAAGGCAGAGGCACAAAAGAAGATGGGCGAGGCTTCCGTTTTGGAAATGTACCTCACCGCACTCCCCGAGGTGGTCAAGAACGCCGCCGCTCCCCTGTCGCAGACCGATCGCATCGTGATGTACGGCGACGGCAACTCCACAAAACTCGTCAAGGACGTTATGAACAGCGCCAACCAGATCATGGAGGGCGTCAAGGAGTCCACGGGCTTGGATCTCACCGCTCTGCTCTCGGGCGTAGCGGGTGGCAGAGTAGTTGCCGCACAAAACGCGGAGAACGCTCCCGCAAACGATCAATAATCGCAAATCAACCATCCCAACAACAGGGGCACCGCAACGTGCGGTGTCCCGTGTCGGATTTTTAGTAAAGGACGATTTATGGAAGAACAAAACAAACAACGCAATTCGCCCCCCGCACTTGACCGTGAATTTTTGCGCAAATGTGAAATTCGCAACGGCCGCTTGATCCGCTATTACGGCAAAAAGAGCGAGATCGTTATTCCCGAGAACGTCACCGACATTGCCGAGGAGGCTTTTCGCGGCAATACCTTTTTGACGCGCGTGGTAATAGGCGCAAACGTCACAAGCATTGGCCCGCGTGCCTTTGCAGGATGCACGAGCCTTGCGCAAGTAGTGCTTGCTTCGGGGCTCAGACAAATAGGAGAGCAGGCGTTTGAGGGCTGTACAGCACTCACAGCGCTCCTTTTGCCGCGCACGGTGGTAGAGCTCAACGATGCATGCTTTCGCGGCTGTACGGCGCTCAGACACGTCGTATTGCCCTCCTCCATCAAGCACATCGGCAGATACGTGTTTTACGACTGCGAAACCTTGGAGGAATGCGTATTGCCCGAGGGCTTAACGGCGTTGCACCGTTGCACCTTTTTCAACTGCCGTTCGCTCAAGCACATCAAAATTCCGTCCGAGGTCAAAACCATTGGTCGGTACGCGTTTGCGCGGTGCACGGTGCTCAAGGAGATAGAGATCCCCGAGTCGGTCGTGTATATCGGCATTGGCGCGTTCAGCGAGTGCCACGCCATGACGAGCCTGCGCTTGCCTTCGGCGGTTCGCGTTGTGGGAGACTACACCTTCTCCTGCTGTGAAAATCTGGAGGAGCTGATCATTCCCGAGCACATTACCCACATCGGCAACGCCGCGTTTTTGGGGTGCAAAAAAATACCGGGGTTCCCTGTTTTTTCCCAATTGGAGCGCATTGGACATTCGGCGTTTTGGGGTTGCACGTCCATCAAGGAGTTGACGGTGTGCGACAAGGTAAACGACATTGCCCGCAGTGCGTTTGCGCATTGCACGTCCTTGCAAAAAATCACCTTCCGCGCCCAAATTCGGGAGTTGGAGGAAGAAATGTTTTCGCATTGTATCGCCTTGGAGGCGATTGAGCTGCCCGACACCATTGAAAAAATTGAGGAGGATGCCTTTTTGAATTGTGCATCCTTGCAAAGCGTAAAGCTTTCGGAGAATCTGCAAACCGTGGACGCGAGAGCGTTTGCAGGCTGCTCGTCATTGAGCAGTATGAGCTTTCCGCTGACGTTGAAAAAGGTGAGCCGCTCTATTTTTGAAGGCTGTGACGCGTTGGAGGTAGTGATATTCCCCAACCGCCGCATTCGGTTTGAGAGAGGCGCGTTAGACGGTTGCTCCGCATTGAAAACGGTGGTGTTGCCCGATGCGAGCAGACCGATAGCAAGAGTTCTGCTAAGACTTGGCATTGGCACCGACGTAGAGATCCTTTCACATGAGGATCTGCAATCGGCGTTGGAGCTGATCCAATTGGTCGAGCACACGCCAAGTAACAACTAAAAAACGAATAGAAAACGAACAGCGCACCTGCCTTTTCGGCAGGTGCGCTGTTCGTTTCTGATCACACAAAAGGGGGCTGAGTCATACGACTCAGCCCCGGAGTGTTAGAGGTTAGAAATGATTAGTCGTCCTTTTCCGGGAAATCATCAAATCCAATGTTATCTGCGGGAGACGCTGTTAAAATGTCATTGTCTTCTACCAAAAGAAGATCGACAACGGGTTTTGTATAAGACTTCATATTTCAATCTCCTTTCCAATTATGCTACAGGACCTGCAACGTATGCATCCAAAATAGCCTTGTAATCATCGCTCAAGCCGTTGTAGTAGTCAGATTTGGTTTCGTTTTCGCCGGTACCGTCTGCATAAACAGTCTTGATTGCCTGCTCTTGAACGCTAACGCTGTGAATATTCTCAGAGTAGAATACTACGGTTTCACCATTGTAAAGTTCAACCTTAACGTAAGCTCTTCCGCTAAATGCGCGATCGAGGTTACCGTTTTTAATTTGAACGATAGAACCTGCCAAATAAGCATAGCCTTCATCAAGATCTTCCAAGCCTGCCTTGTTGCCGTTAAAGTAAATGTCTCTTGTTCCTTCAACCTCAAGGTAGATCTTTTCAGCCGCATCCAATGCAGCCATGGTGAACTCACCCTCACCGTAATAATCAGTAGGAGCAATAAGAGTACCAAAGGATACGCTCTTTACAGAACCTGCATCCTCAAGTGCAAACAGATCATCCAACAGAGCGGTATCAACCTTGCTGATAAAGCGCAAGCCAGACTCGTTCAGGCCCTTGAGAGACAGACGGATAGATGCCTTTTGGTAAGTAGAAACGATATCGCCGTAGGTTTCAGCGTTAACGTAAACGGGAGTCAAACCGCCTGCGCAGTAGAAGCGTGCAGTATCGGTCTTGGTGTTGCGAATCTTGTAGGTAGGATCGGTCTTGGATTGAACGTATGCCAAACCATTGCCATCAACGGTGATGGTATCACCCTCTGCATAGGTCGTAATCGTTACATCATCAAAGTAGAAGGTACCCTTCAAGTTGGAAGCCTCAGTCGTTGTAGGAACCTTTTGCACCTTAGCTACAATCCAATCGTCAGCTTTCAATGCACTTTGCTTAACAGCAGTAATACCAGAAACAGTATGCGAATATTCACCGTTTAGATATACATCAATGACACGAGTGACCATATTATACACTACCGAAACAGTAAACCAACTACCCTGATTTACTTCTTTACCGCTGTTGATAGTAACCTTGCCATCCTTTGCATTAAGAACATACAAATTTGTCCAGTTGCTCAAAAGTTGAGACTCAATAATGCCGTAAGAGTCGCTTTCTACAAAATACTTTGCTTCCAATACAACAGTACCGTAAGCATTGGGAATTTTACCATCCGTATTATGAGTCCAATAGCAATCGCCGTTATCACCACCATAAATAGCATCATATTGTACAGTGGTAGCCAACGTGTCAACTACAGTCTCTCCGACCTTAATTACTCCTGTTTCATCCTTCGCAAACGTAATTTTGTCACCAGCATTGCGGACGTCCTTCGTCTCTAGCGTGTTTCCGTTTTTAAGAGTGCTCAAATTGTAAATGCGCCCGTTATATACGTAGAAATTTGCTTTTTCAGCACTTTCAATCACAGGCACAAAGCTCATTTGAACAGCTTTATTATTTGCATTTGCAGCGGTTGCCTTTGTTTGATATTTAGCAGAGCTGGGGAATTTAGTGGTTTTGCCGGAGGTATCTTTTGCCAACTCGCCAATTGTTGCCCCCTCAAAAGTTTCTTCCTTAAAGAAGTTTTCGGTATTAAAAGTTACGCCAGTAGGTTTGTTAGCCACGTAATACTTAACGTTGTCAACACGGAAATCTGCGAATGCAGTACCCTGCTTAGCTGCTTTTGCCGCAATAAATGCATCGCTCGGAATTGTCAAATTGGTATAGTAGCGCGCATCACTCGGTTTTCTATAGATCTGAGAAGATGCAATATACGTTTCTCCAACATACAAATCAAAAATACCGGACTTCAAATTCAGTACGAGACTAATGGTATACCATGTATCGCAATCCATTGTGTAGCTGGTACTACCAGACTTATAATCACCCGAGATTTCCAAACGCATAGTAGAAGCGTCATCATTGCGGCGAATGTAATACAAATCCACCCAAGTCTCTTCACTGTACGAATAAGCAGAACCATTCAAGCTTCCAAAGATCTTCTTAAACTGTGCATAGAATGCACCACCAACAAGATCGGAGGGGATGTATACATCCTCTGCAAACACAGCATAGTCGGTTGCCAAATAACTGATAAAGGGAGCATTGGTAACAGTAAAGTTTTTATCAATGGTCTTACTTGTCGGAATGCTTGCATAGTTGCCCTTTACTGCGTCATTCTTAATGACAGGTTTATAACCTCCACTTTCATCTTGATACTTATTTGCACCTACGTAATTACTATCAACGTCGTAGCTTTCAAAATCTTCGGTTTTGTTAATTTTGCTACCACCGAAAGAGGTTTGGTATTCCTCAACAACGTCCTCATAGGTCTTCAAACCGAGCTTTTCGATTTCGCTCTCCTTGTAGATCTTGATGTTGTCGATTGTCAAATAGGAGTTTTCAGCGTTGTACTTGCTTACGGTATAACTGCGGTTAATCTGACCAATGTTCCACTCGGTCAAACCGGTTCCTGCAGCCGTAATATCTTTATCTTGCTTGATAAATGCAAGCGTACCGTTTACATATACCGAATAAATACCGGTGGAAGAATCAATTACGACTTTCAAATTGAAAGTGGTTCCCTTGGCTACGGTAACAGCACCCGCAGTTGCGCTTTGAAGAGTGGTGGTAGGAAGCGGATAAATAACGGAAGTGCCGGAATTGCTGTGAGGACCAACGTTAACTTGAGTTTCATCCTTGTTATTGTTATAAACGTTGATCAAGTCAAATTCCTTTGCTGCATTACCAATCTTTGTTTTTGCCTTAATATCAGAAGCACCCGTAAAATCGGTTCCAAAGCAATAATCTGCC
>JAZQYE010000079.1:0-2792 GCA_045633385.1 Eubacteriales bacterium
GCACTTAAAATCGCGCCCCTTCCGAATGCCGCAGGCGGCATTCATATCCGAAGGAATTGGGTACAATTCCTTCGGTGGCGCGTCTTACGCGCCGGAAGGGGCGCGTTGCGTAGAAACAAACGATTAGCGCACTTTCCCCTCCACGTAGAAAACAACTTTCTGAGCCGGTGGGGTCTCGGTGGTGCCCAACGGCTTGCGGGAGCAAAAGCGAGCGGAGGCGAGCGCCGAGGGGCGTGCGATATGAAGAAAGAATTTTTTGCCCAAAACAAAGGAACGGGAGCTTGACACTCCCGTTTAGTTATACCTGTAAATGCGTTAAAAGTTTTTGGGGAGGGCGTGGGAGGGACTTTTTTCAAAAAGTCCCTCCCACAAAATCCCTCCCACAAAAAATATACGTCAACGATCTTTACGCAGTCGCACAAAAAGCGAGAGCAGGGCTCGTCCGTCAAAGGGGAGCAAGGGATAAAGATAGGATCGCTTTCCGTTTACCGTTTTGTTGCTGAGCAAAAGGATCAGGATCAAAACGCTCCCCACGGCAAAGCCGACCACGTCAAAGAGCTGAATGAGGATGACGAGTCCGATGCGCATAAATTTAAAGGCGTAGCCGAGCTCGTAGCTGCGTTGGGTAAAATTGGCGATAGAGACGAACGCCATATAGAGAATGACTTCGGGGATGAGCCAACCAATGCTGACGGCAAAGTCACCGAGTATCAAGCCGCCCACTACCGAAAGGGAGTTGGAGAGCATGCTTGGGGTGTTCATGGAGGCGAGGCGCAAGCCGTCGATCATAAATTCCACCAAGATGAGCTGAACGAACACGGGAATGCGTCCGTTCTCGCGCGGCAGGATAAACGAGAGCCACGGGGGGATCAGGTGCGGATTTCGGATCATCAAAAACCAAAGGGGAACCAAAAAGAGGGTTGACCAAAACACCAAATGCCGCACCAAGCGGATATACGTGCCCGTCAAGGGGGGAAAATAAAAATCGTTGGTCTCCTGCATAAAGTCGAAAATGGTGCTCGGCAGTACCATCACCTCGGGGGAGTTGTCGCACACGATCAAAACGCTCCCCTCCAAAAGCTGAGCCGATGCCACGTCGGGGCGCTCGGTGTAACGGATCTTGGGAAAGGGATTGTACCACCGTTGTTTGATCAACAGCTCCGCCAAGGATTGGTGCCCCATCGTCAAAGCCCCCGTTTTGATGCCTGCGAGCTTTTGCTTGAGCATTGCCACGTATCCCGCGTCTGCGATCCCGTCCATATAGCACAGCACCACGTCGGTTTTGGAGTGCGTACCGATCGAGGTGTAATGCATCGACAGGGCAGGATCGCGAATGCGGCGTCTGATCATCGCCGTGTTGAACACCAAGGTCTCCACAAATCCGTCGCGCGCGCCCATCATCACGCGGTCGCTTTCGGGCTCGGCAACCGAGCGTGCAGGGTAGGTGCGCGAGTCGATGATAATGGCGTAAGGCCCAAAGCTTTCGCCCAGCATCAGCGTGGTGCCTGCCAACAGCATTTGTATCATTACGTCGGTCTTTTTGCAGACCTCTGCCTCGGTGTAGGGCATGTGGTGCTGTGCAAAAAAGCGTGCGTGCGCGTCGGGGGCGGTGTCGTTTGGCGTTCCCAATCCCGAGAGGGAGAGAAAATAGATCATCAGCTTGTTGAGCGGTCCGCTGTCCACAAAGCCGTCAACGTAGTAAAGCGTAATTTCCTCTTTTCCGATAAAAAGAGTCTTTTTAATGATGTCAAAATTCTGTTCCACCCGCAATTCGCCGTCCATCAAACGCACGTTCTCGCGGTAATCGTCACATAACGCCTGCATATTCGTTTCCTTTCCGTTTTCATTTGATGTTATTATGTCAAGCCTGCCTTTTTTTTATTCATAAAAGGCGCAAGGCGCGCATAAGATAAAACAAAATCGGATCACGAAAAAGGAAAGGAGAAACAGAAAGTGATAACAGATACGTTTTTTTTCGAGGGCGGCTTGTATGCGAGTGCCGAAAACAGAGAGTACCTTGCCACCCTTGCCAATTTGGAGCGCGCCATGAACGCCAACGCGACCGTGGAGGGCATTGCGACCTTTTGCGACGAGTTTATGCGCCTGCACGTGGATCTGCACTGCGCAGAGGGGATCATTGAGCCGGACGAGGCTGTTTACTGCCGCGCGGGGGAGGTGCGCAAGGATATTGCCGTCATTACCAGAGTGGGAAAGCCCGTGGCTTGCAAGGTGCTTGCCATCGAGCATCGTAATGGTAACGTTACCGTGCGGCTCTCTCGCCGTGCGGCGCAAAAGGAGTGCCTCAACGCCTATTTGGAGCACTTGCAGGAGGGTGACGTCATTGCGGCGCGCGTGACGCACCTGGAGCCGTTTGGCGCGTTTTTGGATATTGGGTGCGGCGTTTCCTCGTTGCTGTCGGTCGATTGCATCTCCGTCTCGCGCATTTCTCACCCCAAAGAACGCCTCGCGTGCGGAATGGAGCTGTACGTCGTTGTCAAAAGCGTTCAGCGGCAAAGCGAACGCATCTACGTCACCCTGCGCGAGCTGTTGGGCACGTGGATGGAGAACGCCGTCGGCTTTGAAGCCGGGCAAACGGTGACGGGCATCGTGCGGAGCGTAGAAAGCTACGGCGTGTTCGTCGAGCTTGCCCCCAACCTCGCAGGACTTGCCGAGGTGCGCGAGTCTGAAAGCGAGGCTCTGCGCGCCCAAATCGGGCAGGGCGTTGTCGTTTACATCAAAAGCATCGTCCCCGAACGTATGAAGATCAAGCTCGTCCTCATCGACCGTTGCCC
>JAZQYE010000080.1:0-9438 GCA_045633385.1 Eubacteriales bacterium
GAAATGCATTTTCTTGATGAAAATTTCTCCATATACGATAATTTCGAGGACAGTACTTATGATATCTCGTTTTTGGAGTATTTAAAGTAGGCATCTTTTTTGTCAACACGTGCCAACGAACGAAGCAACCCAACAGGGTTGCTTTTTTCGTTCGTTGGGGGCGCCACCCTCTCATCGAATCGGGCTCTGCGCGCCCTTCGGGCGCAGCAGAATCCGGTTCGCATATCCGCCCGAAGAGCGTCGGGGAGCTCGCTCACCAGCGGCGAGGGCGAGATATATTCGCCAAAGGCGAAATTCCGGGAACGTGGCGCAATAGTATTGCAATCCGCTCTAAAGTGTGATATAATAAAACAAGAAAGGCGGTGGCGATATGAAAAAAATCATTTGTGGTTTTATGATTGTTTGTATTACATTATTGTGCTTTGTTTCTTGCAATCTTGCAATACACCAGCAAGCGCAAGGCGAAAGTGAAAAGCAAGCGAGATACGATGAGGCTTTTACGTTCATTGATAAAGGAGATTATACCGCCGCGTATGAAATATTCAGTGAGCTTGGAAATTATAAAGATTCGGAAGAACAGCTTTTTCGTTTTCAATATGTTCCCCTAAAGCGAGTAATTACTTGTGGTGATTTAACGATTGTTGGAGAAATTATATTGAACGAATTTAATCTGCCTATTCAAATCGAAGATGCTCCTATTCCGTCTATAAATCAAACAGATAAACGAGTTTTTGAGTTTACCTATAACGAGGTCGGAAATCTGACTCAAAAAGTCGTAACTATGAAAGGCATTCCAACTGTTTACGATTATACGTATAATGAGGAAAATAGACTTACACAAGAAATCTGCACCTTTTCGGACGGGTACGTTAATCGATCCAACTATAGCTACGATGGGCAAGGTAATCTTATTAAAAAAATGGATTCATATGGCGATGGCAGTGTAAGAGTTCGAGAATATCAATATAATTCTTTCGGTAAAATTACGAAAGAAAGCGAAAATTATGCTGATGACGACTTCGTTTATGAAACAAGCTATTATCGTACATATGATGCAAAAGGCAATCTGATTAAAGAGGAACAAACACATAACGACGGTAAAACAAGCGGATTTGATTTTATTTATGATAATCATGGCAATTTGTTAAAGCGAATTCATACTACTTATAGCGGTGCGCAATATACGTATGAGTGTGCTTATGATGTGAAGAGTAATCTTACCCAAGAAGTATATATTAACTCCGATGGTAGTAAAGAAATTTACGATATGACATACGATGCGGAGGGTAATCTTGTTGAAGGTGGATATACTGAGCAAGGCACAGATAGAGAGGTGTACCGTAGGGCTTACTACGATGAAGGTAAGCTTATCAAAGATGTTTATGCCGATTCCGTTTACGAATATACCTACGATGAGAATGGAAATCTTATAAAAGAAAACATCTCACGAGCTCAACAAACAGATATTGTGGTCGAGTATGAGTACAAATTTGTTTATGTAAAATTTGACGTGCCACAAGAGATTGAGCAACGTGTTAATGATTTCTGTTATAATTGGAATTCATTTGAAGCTTGGTTTAATAAGGGTTAATAACAGTTTGCAATGTAAATATCAGGCATCTTTTTTGTCAACACGCCTCAAAAAATCCTGAAAGCTCTGCTTTCAGAATTTTTTTATTTGTGTCCGCAGGACACAATATCATTTGCGTGCTTGCACGCAACATCATTTCGAGCGAAACGAGAACATCATTGTCCGCTTGCGGCACAAAACGATGTTGCGACAAGTCGCAAATGATGTGCTTTGCAATGATGTGTGCTTCGCCCAATGAGGTTGCGCTTCGCGCAAACGGGTTGACAAACCGTCGCTTTTATGCTATAATGAAACCAACAACACGAAAGGCGGTGGAGTTATGAAGAAGGTCTACGTTAAAATATCCGGTATGATTGCTATGCTTATGACTATTCTTACGTTTAGTCTTTGGACACCTATTTTCTTAGGACAAGTAGACCGAGGCTTAGGCCTTGCGTTGTGGGCGCTCGGCTCTTTGCCAGCAATCTGCAGCTTGTTTTTCTATTTCGTTGATGCTGTTCTTTCCGTGATAAAGGTATTCAAGAAGATCCACCCCGTTTTCAATGGCATAGTGGTGGTGGCGATAGTTGGCATTATTCCCATGACGGGGCTTTTGCTACATGGCGTTGTGGGCAATGCATTATGGCTTCCGTTTTTGTATGGTTTGGCGCTTGTTGTGCTTGAGATTGTTTCTATCATCAAACATATAAAATTATCTCGAATTGATAAAATTTCAAAGTTAGAACAACATATTGAGCCCCAATAAAATATGGCATCTTTTCTGTCAACACGTGCCAAAAAATCCTGAAAGCATCGCTTTCAGGATTTTTTCATTTGGGTCCGCAGGACACAACATCATATTTGCAACAGCCCCCGATTTTTTGCGATATGGGGTTGCAAAGCGAAAAAAAGTATGCTATACTAAACGTGATACAAGCGTTTTTCGCGCTCCTGACAAAGGAGGTGAACGCTTGACTTGCACCGCTCGTCATTGCGGCGGCAAGCCGTATGCCTGCGATCAAAAAGATGAAAAAGGGGACGCTTATGAAATTTCAAAATCCTATTTTGCCGGGCTTTTATCCGGACCCGAGCATTTGCCGCGTGGGGGAGGATTTTTACCTTGTTACCTCCACGTTCGAGTTTTTTCCGGGTGTGCCGATCTTTCACAGCAAAAATCTGATCAATTGGGAGTTGATCAACCATTGTCTGACCACCGATACACAGCTGCCGCTTCAAAATATTCGCCCCTCGGGCGGCATTTACGCGCCTACCTTGCGCTATCACGACGGCACGTTTTTTATGGTTACCACCAACGTGAGTGCGGGCGGTAATTTTATCGTGCACACCAAGGATATTCGCGGCAAATGGAGTGAGCCCGTGTGGGTCAAGCAAAGGGGCATCGACCCGTCGCTGTTCTGGGATGAGGACGGCACCTGCTATTTTGTTTCCAACGGTTCGGCAGGGAACGACGGCAGTGGTATCTTTTTGTGCGAGATCGATCCTTTTACGGGTGAGATGCATACTCCCTCCAAGCGCATTTCCATGGGCTGTGGAGGCAGATGTGCCGAAGCGCCGCATATCTACAAGCGGGGCGGTTGGTATTATCTGATGCTTGCCGAGGGTGGCACCGAGTACGGTCACATGGAAACGATGCAACGCGCAAGGAGCATCTACGGGCCTTATGAGCCCTGCCCCCACAATCCCATTCTTTCGCATCGTGATTTTTATGCACCCATTCAGGCAACGGGGCACGCCGATATCGTTGAGGATCAAAACGGCAATTGGTGGCTTGTTTGCCTTGGTATCCGCCCAATTCCCCGAGCCAAACTACATCACCTTGGCAGAGAGACGTTCCTCTCTCCCATGACGTGGGACGAGGACGGTTGGCCGCACGTAGGGCGAGACGGGCAGATCGATCTTGAAATGGAGGGCGCACTCCCCGGCAATGCACCCACGCCCGTCAGTCTTGATTTTGAGGACACCTTTACGGGAACGGAGTTGGATCTGCATTGGAATTTCGTACGCAATCCCGTCCAATCGTGCTATCGGTTGGAAAAAGGACGCATGACGCTCATCGGCGGTGCGGATGTGCTTTCTACACCGTGCGGTCATCCCACCGTGATCGGCGTACGCCAGCAGGCGTTTTGTATGGAGACGGTCGTGCACTTGGAGGGAGAGCTTGCCGAAGAGGCGTGTGCAGGACTTTCGGCGTTTTATCACAGCGATTACCACTACGAAGTGCTGATCACGCGCAAGGGTGGGGAGCATTTCGTTTCTTTGCGCAAGCGTGTGGCGGATATTGACGTGATCGTGGCGTCACACCCTGTTCGTTACGATGGATCGATCCGACTTAAGATCGTGAGCGACGCCGAGTGGTACACCTTCTTTTACGAGGCAGACGGCGCGTTTGTAGAATTGGGGCGCGGCAAAACGGCTTTGCTTTGCACCGAGGCGACCCATCCCACTACCTTTACAGGTGTGTATTGGAGTGTTTTTTGCGACCGAGGCGAAATTGCCGCTACGCATTTTGCGGTGCGTGAGTTGAAATGACCGATCGGAATTGAAAAAATATTTTTAAAATGGTAAAATAATCGCTGTTTTTAAAAATGCGCTTGTAAAACGGGCGTGAGTATGATATAATCGACGTAATGGAATGTTTGATTCCACAAATTTGTTTTTCGAAAGGGAATTTCTTTTCAAAAAGAAATACGGAAAAGACCAATGAACGATATTGAACGCATTCGTGAGCTTGCAAAAAAAACACGCGAATTTGCAAACAGCCCCGAAATGGAGCGCCGCCGCAAGCTGTGGACCGATCACAACAGTCTGCATTTTACGCGGCCGCCAATCTATACGCGCTCCGTTCCGTTTCAGGAGTATTTAAAGGATGGAGATCTGTGCTGTCAGGATCCCAAGCTGCGCGGCTTGGAGCGCAAGCTGTTGCTCGATCAGTACTATATGCAATTGAGTGACGATACCATCATCGAGCCGTACGTTACGGTGCGTGCCGCGGTGGACGTTCACCCCGCGGGTGTTTACGGCTTGCCCGCCAATCTGGCGGCAAAAACGCCCGGCGTTCTTGCGGCGGCTTACAAGCCTGCCATCGTAGAGGAAGAGGACGTTCAAAAGCTGACGGTCAACCCTTATGCGGTCGATGAGGAAAAGACCCGACAAAACGAGCAATGGAACAACGACGTGCTCGACGGCATTTTAGAGGTTGCCGTTGACCGTCAAGCACCTCTTTGCAGTATGTGGAATAACGATATTTCCACGCTGTTGGCAAAGCTGCGCGGATTGGAGGAGCTGATGTGGGATGCTTACGATCGCCCCGAATGGCTTGCCGAGCTGGTTGGTTGGATGAGTGCCCGTATTATGGAGCACTTGGATCAGACCGAGCAGGCAGGCGGCTTCCGCCTTTGCAATCACCAAAATCAGGCAATGCCGTATTGCCGCGAGCTGGAGGCACCCTCGGCAAGCGACAAGAGCGTTTCTACCAAACAGCTTTGGGGCTACATGGCGGCGCAGGAATTTACCACGTGGGGGCCAGACCTCTTTGACGAGTTCATGTTCTCTTATCAACAGCCCATTTTGGAGCGTTACGGTCTTGTTGCCTACGGTTGCTGTGAGGACTTGACCCGTAAGATCCCGTTGATCAAGCGTTTGAAGAATTTGCGCCGCATTGCGGTCTCTCCCTTTGCCGACGTTGCCAAATGTGCCGAGCAGATCGGCGGCGACTACGTGCTCTCATGGCGTCCCAATCCTTCTACCGCCTGCTCGTTTGGCGTGGACGAGGACTTTATCCGCCGCGAGGTACGCCACGTCATAGACGTGTTTGACCAAAACAATTGCGTATGGGATGTGACCTTAAAGGATTTGGAGACCACGGGCGGCGATCCCAACGCCATCGTGCGCTGGACGCAGATCGTGCGCAACGAGCTGGAAAAGCATTACGGTTGATGTATTTCGCTTGACCGTACGAACGTTATAAAACAGAAATCAAAAATAAAGGGGAAAATGATATGTATAAGCGCGTTTTATTCAGCCTGGATCTGGAAGGCGTTAACAACGTAGTGGGGGTGCCTTACGAGGGACTCGTTAAGGGCTGTGAGCAATGGAAGGTTGCAGCCGATCAAGCGGTGCTGGAGATCAATGCCGCCGCCGACGCTTTGTTTGAGGCAGGCGTTGAAGCGGTGGGCCTTTGGGACGGACACGGCGGAAGTCAGAATCTGGATGAATCCAAGGTCGATCCCCGTATCACCTTTTTGCATCCCGAAAGCGGCAAGCCCCGTTTGTATTTTGCAAAGGATTACGATTGTATCTGCTTCTTTGGCTATCACGCCATGGAGGGAACGCTTGGCGGCGTGCTGGCGCACACCATGAGCTCCAAGGTGCTCCAATATTATAAGATCAACGGCAAGTACGTGGGTGAGGTGGATATGGATGCTTACATCGCCGCATCTCACGGCGTTCCCAGCGTCTTTTTCGCCGCAGGAAACATTGCCTGTGCACAGGCGTTGCGCGCTGTTCCCGAAATGGTCACCGTGCACACCAAGTATGAGCTGGAGCGTAACAAGGCAGAGTTCCGCAACAACGAAGATCTTTTTGCCGATATTCGCAAGTGCATCGTTGCCGCCGTACAAAGGGAGGTAACGCCTCATCAGCTCACCTATCCTGCCTTGTTTGAAAAGTCCTTTAAGCGCATGGAGGATGCGGCACACGAGCTGAAAAAGAGAAAGCAAGCGGGCATTACCGCCGAGCATCCCTTGGATGATATCATGGGCAGAGACGCGCACACCGTTGCCACTACCGTACACAACATCGACGAGTTTATTGCCAGCATCTGATTGCTGTAAAGAAGGAGAGATCTAATGGAAGAACAACGTTTTTTACGGAACGGAAGTGCGTATCTTACTTCCAGAATCGAAGAAGCGGTACAAAACGGAAGTCGCATGGCGGTGATCGAGGGCGATTGGGAGATCGACTGCGCCGTTCGTATTCCCTCCGATTTTACCCTGATCTTGAGCGATTGCCATTTGCGCATGGCAAACGGTTGCTATTCCAATCTGTTCGTCAACGAAAAGCACGATACGGCGCTTGGCAAAACGATTGCGGGAACGGACAAAAATATCAAGATCCTCGGTCGCGGCAGGGCGATTCTTGACGGCGGCAAGTACAACGGGCTTTCCGAAAGGAATCAGCAAAAGGACGGCTTGCCCCCCATTTGGAAGAACAATCTCGTGCTGTTTACCAACGTCAAGGATTTTGAGATCTCAAATATCTCCTGCCGCAATCAGCGTTGGTGGGCACTCAATTTTATTTACTGCTCCAACGGGTACCTTGGCAACCTCGATTTTTGCGCCAACGATCTTTCAATCGATAAGGACGGCAACGAGATGCACGGCTTGCGCCGCAACGGATACGACGAGGTGTTGGTCAAGAATGCAGACGGTATCGATTTGCGCCAAGGCTGTCACGACATCGTCATCGAAAACGTCACCGGCTTTACCGAGGACGACACAGTCGCCCTGACCGGCTTGAACGGTGACATGGAGCAGCGCTTTGCGGTAGAGGGACTTCCCGCGGATATTTGTCGCGTCACGATCAAAAACGTGCGTACGTCGGCGTTTTGCACCAACGTGCGTTTGCTCAATCAATGCGACGTCAAGCTCCACGATATTTTGGTGGACGGCGTGTACGATACCTCGGAGAACTCCCCTCACATGGATCGCGGTATTTACGCTGTGCGCATCGGGGATACGCACATGTACGGCTCGCGCCACTCCACCGAGGACGAGACGTACAATATCACCGTCAAAAACGTTTACGGCCGCGGCGACTACGTGCTTGCACTTGCGGGCGCGATAAAGGATCTGATGCTGGAAAACATCAAAGCCGCCGACGGTACCAAGCTGTTATTGGATAAAAGATGAATCAAAACCGACGAGGGGAGTGCCTTTTGCAAGAGGTGCTCCCCTCGTTTTGCATGGGGGAAAAGCGCGCACGTTTGACACGGTGCAGGAGATCGGAATTGCAAAAAGTCTATTGACTACCCCCTTGTTTTGTGCTATAATAAAGCCATATCAAGCTAGGGGAGGGAATTCCTTGTTATGAACATGAAAGCGTATATTATTCAACCGTATTACTCGTTTGAGGAAGCGGATCTGCAAAGCTGCTTTGACGGCATGATCGATCTGCTCGATTCCGTCGGAGACGATGCGGACATCATCGTTTTACCCGAATACTGCGACGTGCCTGCAGCGTGCAAAAGCAAGCAGGCGTTTCATCAGTCGATCGAGGATCTGAATGATCTGATCAAGCAAAAGGCAGCCGAAGCGGCGCGCCGTTGCAATTCTATCGTCTTTTTCAACGCGGCAGACAAAACGCCTACGGGTTGGCGCAACACCACCTATGCGCTCAATCGCCGCGGCGAGGTTGTTGGCAAATATTACAAGGCGCATCCCGCACCCAGCGAGGTCAAGACCGAGGCACAGGGCGGTAACGAGCTGGACGTGAGCTACAGCTATGAGTTCCGCTCCCCCGACGTTGTTGAGATCGAGGGAATTCGCTTTGGCTTTATGACCTGCTATGATTTTTATTTTTACGAGAGCTTTGCGCCGCTTGCAAGACAGAACGTGGACGTTGTGATCGGTTGCTCGCATCAAAGGACCGATACGCACGAGGCACTCTCCATCATCAACCGCTTTTTGTGCTACAATACCAACGCGTATCTGATCCGCGCATCGGTCTCGCTTGGGGAGGATTCTCCCATTTGCGGCTGTAGCTGTATCATCGCTCCCGACGGCAAGGTGCTTTCGGATATGAAGAGCCGCATTGGAGTGAGCGCAGTCGAGATTAATCCCCACGCCAAGTATTACAAGGCGGCAGGCTTCCGCGGTGCACAAAAGGCGCACTACGAGTACATTGAAGAGGGCAGACGCCCCTGGCTCTATCGCAACGGCGGCGCGAGCGTGGTACCGTTCGATCAATACATGCCGTATCCGCGTCTTTGCGCGCATCGCGGCTACAACACCGTAGCACCCGAAAACACCATGCCTGCCTTTGGTGCGGCGGTTGCAATGGGCGCACAAGAGATCGAGTTTGATCTTTGGGCGACCAAGGACGGGGAGCTCGTTACCGCACACGACCCCAAGCTGGAGCGCGTTTCCAACGGGCAGGGTCGCATTGAGTCGCACACGCTTGCCGAATTGAAGGCACTTGATTTTGGCAGTCATTTCAGCGAAAAATATAAGGATCTGCGCTTGCCGACCTTTGAGGAGATCTTACAAAAGCTGGCGGGCAGAGTTATTATGAACATTCATGTCAAGATCTGGGATAGCCAAAACGCAGACCTCAAGTTGGAGCAGATCGCATCGCTGATCGAAAAATACGATTGCGTGCGCCACGTCTATTTCATGTCCACCAACACCGAGGCACTCCTGCGCATGAGAGAGCGCTTGCCGCACGCAGGCTACTGTCAGGGTGCGGGTGCAGGACACGAGCAAATGATGCAGGCGGCAATCGAGCACCACTTTAACAAGGTGCAGTTTGTAAGCTGGTACCCATCTGACAAGAGCATGATCGACCGTTGCCACGCCCATGGTATCGTTTGTAACTTCTGCTCTGCCGACACGCCTGCCGATGCAAAGGCGCTGTTGGATATGGGCGTGGATTGCATTCTCACCAACGATTTTCATTTTGTCAAATCCGGCTTAGAGCAGGAATGATCAAAACGAAGGAGGTACGTGTTGTGAAGATCCGTATGAAGCAAGAGTCCAAAGTGATTTGCTCCAATCCGCACGGTATGCACCGATATTTTGGTTGGCCCACGGTGGCGCGGTTGCAGGACGGCAGCCTGATGATGGCGGCGA
>JAZQYE010000081.1:0-3094 GCA_045633385.1 Eubacteriales bacterium
AATCATTCTGCCGCTCATTCTCGGTGGTGCAACCGCTCACAAACGGCAACAGGCTCAACAGCAGTACCCACAGCCATGCGGTATATCGTTTCATACCGACACCTCCGCTTGCGGATCAAAATTTTCAGCGTGTCTGCGGCAAGCTCCTTGCGTGATCGAGGTATTCCTCACAGCCCTCGTCTGTGCCGTGCAGCGCGCAAAATGCGCGGTAGGTCTTGTGGATCTCGGCAGAATACGGATCGACGATAGCCGCCGACAGTCCGCGCTCCAACGCCATGGCAAAAAAGGTGCTGTTGAGCAGCTCCCGTTGCGGCATACCGAAGGAGATATTGGAGATGCCGAGCATGGTGTGGCAACCAAGTCCTTGACGGATCATTTCAACGGCGCGCAGGGTCTGCGCGGCGGCGGCTTGGTCGCTCCCCACCGTGAGCACGAGCGGATCGAACACGATATTCTTTTTGGCAACGCCGTATTCGTTTGCTGTTTCCAGAATGGTTTGCGCAATGGCGTAGCGCTCCTCGGCGGTTGCGGGAATGCCGCGCTCGTCCATGGTCAGGGCAACTACGACGCCGCCGTATTTTTTTGCCAACGGGAAGATGCGCTCCATGCTCTGCTTCGCTCCCGTGACCGAGTTGATCAGCGCTTTGCCGTTGTACTTGCGCAAAGCCGCCTCCATGGCGTCGGCGTTTGCCGTATCGATCTGCAACGGCAGATTGACCATGGTCTGCAATTCACCAATGGCGTCCGCGAGCGTTTTGCGCTCGTCGATATCGGGCATGCTGACGTTGACGTCCAGAATTTGTGCGCCTGCATCGATCTGATCAAGCGCCTCGTTGATCAATTCGTCCATATCGTTTGCACGCAAAGCATCCTGCAAGCTCGGCTTTGCCGTGGGATTGATGCACTCCCCGATGAGGACGGGTCTCTCTCCGAGCGTAACCGAGCGATTGAAGGAGCACACGCGCGTGACCTTCTTTTCGGTAACGGGCGCGGGCGTTGCGTGCGCGGTCGCCTTAACGAGCTCTGCGATGTATGCAGGGGTCGTACCGCAACAGCCGCCCATTGCGTGCACGCCGAGCGCGGCAAGCTCCTGCATATCCCTTGCAAATTGAACGGGGTCGATGTCGTACACGCTCTCGCCGTCCTTGATCTTGGGCAGCCCCGCGTTGGGCTTGAGCAGTACGGGCACGGATGCCTCCTTGGTGTACGCCTCTACCACGCCCTTGAGGGCTTGCGGGCCGAGCGAGCAGTTGATACCGATGACGTCGGCTCCCATGCCCTCCAGCATAGCCACCATCACGCAGGGGTCGGCTCCCGTCATCAGCTTGCCGTCAGCGCCGTAAGCGTTGGAAACGAATACGGGCAGGTTGGAGTTCTCCTTTGCGGCAAGCAGAGCGGCGCGCGTTTCACAGCTATCGTTCATGGTCTCGATCACGATCAGATCCGCGCCGTAGCGCACGCCGAGGCGCACCGTTTTGGCAAAGACCTCTACCGCGTCCTCAAAGGCGAGGTCGCCGTATGGCTCCAGCAAATGCCCCGTAGGGCCGACGTCCAGCGCGACGAATTTTTGTTGCGTGCCGCTGCTTTGACGCGCGGCGCATCTTGCGCTTTCGATTGCCGCCCGAACGATCGCCTCCAGCTCCTCCTCACTAAATTTGAGGCTGTTTGCGCCAAAGGTGTTGGTGTTGACGACGTTACTGCCTGCGTTGTAATACTGCGTGTGGATATTGGTAATGACGTCGGCGTGCGAAAGATTCCAACGCTCGGGCAACTCCCCTGCCGCAAGTCCGTTTGCCTGCAACAGCGTTCCCATGCCGCCGTCCAAATACAAAATGTGATCCTTTAAATACTCTAAAACGTTCATGATCGATCTCCGTTTTTGCGTAGTGAATTTGTGTTATCATCATTATATCACATATCCGCCCGTTTTTGTTGTTTTTTTTGTAAAAATTAAGATAAATTGGAATAAAAAAACAAAAACGACAGCCCGCACCCCAAAACACAGGGTACACGGCTGTCATTTTTTGAAAGACCGCCCTTAAAACAGCGGCAGGATACGCAGGTTCATGACGACGACGCAAAGAATGCCGCAGACGATGCCCACGATCTGTCTCGGGCTCAGGCGGTCGCGGAACAAGAGCACGCCGATGACCGTCATACCAAGGGATTGCATTCCCGCATAGGTGGGCATCATAAAGGAAGCATCCATTTTTTCCATGCCCATGGCGTAAAACTTTTGGTAGATGCCAAGCACCACGCCAACCGCGGCGGCGTAGCCGAGCACGCCCCAATGAAAGCCGTAGGTCGATCTCTCCCGTCCAACTGCGTAGGCGCGGATCAAATAGACCGCAAACGCCAGCACCGCCGAAATTGCGTACGCCATTGCCATAAAGGTCATGTCGGAGTTCTCCAGCTCGGCGGCAAGCGTCTTGCCAAAAATCTTGACGACGATAGAGCCGCCCGACGTGGCAAGCATTGCCGTAACCGACATGAGAAACCACTTCCAGCCTCCCGTTTTTCCGTCCTTTTCCCGATTGACGTTGAGCACCATGGAGATCACGAGCAGAACCGCTCCGATCAGATAAGTCAGATACACGGTCTCGCCAAAAACGATAACGCTGTATAATGCAATGAAGAATGCGCTGAAATTGACGATGAGCACGGTGAGGGAAACGGGGCCTGCCTTGAGCGCCAAGGAATAAACGATTTGAAACGCAACGGTGAACACACCGAAAACAACGCCGAGGATCAGCGCCTTTTTGTTCAGCCTTCCCCACGGAAATACCGCAAGCAGTACCACGGTGATCGCCGCAAAGACCTGCGCGTTGAACAGCACGCTGTCGGCAGTATTGACAATGTATTTGCGGCTCGCCCTGCCTTGCAAGGTGACCTTTCCGCACCCCAAAACAGCCAGCGCACAAACAACCAAAAATTGTATGCTGTAAGACATTTTGAAAAGCTTCTCCTTTGTCTCTTCCATCTCTCAAGATCCTGTCTATTATAGCACATTCCACCGCGTTTGTCAATGCAAAAAAGAAGATGCGAGATCGTTGAGGGGGAGTGTTTAGCGTGATGTCCTTAACGGACATCACGC
>JAZQYE010000082.1:0-5035 GCA_045633385.1 Eubacteriales bacterium
TGAAGCTTGGCTGTGCTGTATCACCCCCGCCCCCTAAAGTTTTCATGGTGTTTTTTTGTGCCTTTTATTGACACAAAAACCATGCTTAGTGAGCATACGTCCGCCCCCGCGGACGTACTTTCGTTTTTGAAGGGTCCCCACCCATCAAAAAAACACTGCGTTTGCTTCATATAATATAGTGTACACGATTGGACTATATCAATTATATCATCAAATCCTGCATTTGTCAACACGATATTTTGCACAAAAACGAAGTCCCATTTTTGTGCAAAATTACCAAAAACTCAAATTTCCACAAAGCAGCCAAGCCGCACAAGCCTCTCCACCGAAATCCCCCCAAAAAAGAACGCTCCTACGAGCTCGTACCACCCCAAAATTGGGGCTCGTACGGTGCATACAAGGGGCGCGCGCCGAGGCTCCATGATATGAAGCAAAAAATCTTTGCCTTAAATAAAAGGACGGGAGCCGCACACTCCCGTTTAGTATTCCCTATCAATGCGTTAAAAGTTTTGAGGGGGTGAGGGGGGGAGCTTTTTCAAAAGTTCCCCCCTCAAAAAAGCAACACACACTACCCCTCAACGAATTTCAAAAGCGTAGATACCGTAGCCGTTGTCACTTTCGACGATGGTAACGTCAAACGTAGCGGATTCGTCACCGACAAGCACCGAAAAGGTCACGCTGTAACGGGAGCCCTTGACCTGAGTGTCGTAATAAGACTTTGAAATATTGGTGCGTGCTTCGATCTCGATCCCGTCAGAAAAATCAAGACCGTGCTCTTTTTCCGCCGCGGCGAGGTACTTGTCAAGATCCAGCATACACTCGGTGTGCAAAAAGGATTTGGCACGACCGTAGTAGTCTTGCTCCATCTCGTCAAAAAAGTCTTCGATAAAGGCGTCGGCGGTTTCGCAGTCAATACCACCGCTACAGGAAACCGCCGTAAGCATCAGCATAACGGCGATCGCAAGCAATAGCATGCGGTTGATCAAATTGGTTCTGTTCATCATCAAATTGCTCCTTTCAGATAAGACAACAGGTTAACGGTCAGTCGGTCGCGGTGCTCGTGCGACGCTTGATCAACGAGATCAGGCCTTTGACCAATGCGGGGGCGTTGATTGCGACCATTGCACCCGTGACAAGCAAAGCCCACCAAATGCGCCCGGGTACGTCCAACGTCATAACCGCCGCCTGCGCCAACAACAGCACAAGGCTGATGCACGTACGCGGCAGACAAAGCTTGAACGAAAGCATGCGCGGCACGTCGATCAAACGCAGGATCATAACCAACAAATAGCTTACAAGCGTGGCGATCGCCGCACCGATTGCACCTGTTTTCGGAATCAGTATCAAGTTTAAAATAACGTTTGCAATTGCACCGACCAACGCGGTGACAAAGGAATGATTGCTCTTCTTTTTTACAAAATACACACTTGCAAGGAAGGAAACGACCGTTTCTGCCGCCACCGCGCAAAGCAAAACGGGCATGAATCTCCACGCCTCAAAATACGCTACGTTGAGCAAAAGCGAGGAGAGAAAGCGTGAGAGCAGGATCAAGCCAGCGCTCCCGATCATCACCAAGGAAAGGTACGCACCAAACACCTTGGAGTAAAAACGAGAGCAGACCTCGTCGTCACCCGACTCCGCCACCGCCGAAAACTGCCACGCCTGCAAAAAAATGCCCGCTACAAGGTTGACGATGGTTGGAATTTTATAAGCCGCCGAATAAATGCCGTTGATTCCGTCTCCCCAAAAATAGGTGACCATGGCACGGTCGGAAAGATCGGTGATCAGCCAACACAACGTGGTGGGAACCAACGGGAGACTGAAGCGCAACAGGCGCATCATCAACGCGCGATCGACCTGCGAAATCGAAAACAGCCGCCAAAGCTTGGCGCGCCACACGATAAATACGGTGGTGAGCAAATTGCCGATGATAACGGAGAGCACGTAGCCCTCCATGCCAAGATCTAAAACCGCCAAAAACAGCACGTTGCAGGCAACGGTCAACAGCGTGTTGAGTACCCCCTGCCCCGCAAACAACGCGGTACGGTCTGCCGCGCGCACGTATTGTGCACAAACCGCCTGCAAATCGGCAAACAGCACGTACAAAACGATCAAACATGCGTACGTGCGAAAATATTCGATCAAAAGCAAAAGCGGCGACAGCGCCAAAAATATACCAAGCCCCACAAACAGCAATGCAACCGAGGAGGAAAATACCACTCTTTGGTCGGCCTCGCGCTCGGCGGCAAACCGAAAAATGCCCGTGCTGATACCAATGCAAGCAATGGGAATAAGAAAATTGGCAACACTGCTGACCATTTCCGCCGCACCGTATTCTGCCGTGGTCAGCCACGCCGTGTAAAACGGCATCAGCAAAAAATTCAACAGCTTGGAGCCAAAGGTTCCAATGCCGAGTATTACGGTATTGGAGCAAAGCTTTTTGTAACGGTTCATTGCTCTTCGTTATAGCGCGTTGCGGTGTCTGCCTTGCCGTCGCCCGTGGTATCTACGTAAACGGTATCGATGCTCCCGTTTCCGTCGGTATCCACAAACACGCGCGCACCCGTTTTGTGTTGACTCTTGCGTAGCGTTACGTACATACTGATCACGTAAACCGCGCTCCAGATAATGAGACACAAACCTGCAATATCAAACAAGATGCCTACCACGTTGGCAGGTCCAAGCACCACCATGACCACACCGAGGATCAGCTTGGGCATTTCTGCTTTTACGGCAGAGGAGCGGTCGCTCGCCATCAAAATATTGATCAGCGGTACGGCGATCATATAAACGCCCAAAAGGATCAACAATAAGCTGTTGTGCCAAAAGATCATCATGCAACCAACGCAAACAGAGAGAGCCGACAGCACGAACGCGACCTTTCCGGCTGTGGAGGAAAGCGCGGTCAGAGAGGCAAACAGACTTGGCAGGTTGTACGCAACGGTTACAACGCCCATCACCACAAATACGATGTTGATCAACAGCGTTACGGGCATGACGATGAGCAAAATGCCTGCAAGAACTCCAAGTGCGGCAAACGTAAGCGCCGCCGCCATAACGTTTTGACGAATATGTGTTTTTTTCATGCCTTATTTCTCCTTTTTGAAAGTAATATTTGAAATCAGCTTTGCCGCATTGGGATGAACAAGCCCCTCAAGGCTCTCCCCTTGCTCCAGCTTTTTGCGCACCAGCGTAGAGCTGATCTCCGCGTGCTCGTTTTTGGCATGGATCATCTCGGTGCGAAAGCGCGGATTGTGCGCGCTGTTCCAATCTGCCATGTGCAATTCGTAATCGTAATCCTTTTGATCTCTCCAGCCCTTGCAGACCGCATCTGCGCCAAGGCGGTCGAACAGATCGATCAGCATACCGCTCTCCGCGATCACGCGCACGTTTGGAAGCGACGCCACGGTGCACTCCGCAATCGCCACGCGCGTGGGCATATCAAACAAATATTTTTTGGCACGGTTGATCATCACCGCAACCACTACCTCGTCGTATCGCTTTGCCACCGCCTGCACCACGTCAAGGTGTCCCAGCGTCATGGGGTCAAAGCTGCCCGGCACGATTGCAAGACTCATGCTTTCCTCTCTCCTTTTTCCAAAACGGTAACGCAAGCCGCGCCGTAACGCGTAACGCGGCGGATCAAAAAACGATCTTTCAGCTCCTCATCGTCGCCAAACACGTCCTTTTCATCGGCACTCTCGCAAACAATGACCGCACCGCTTGCAAGCAAACGCTCGTCGATGAGCACCTTTAACACCTTGGGCAAAAAGCCGCCGGCATAGGGGGGATCGAGAAAGACCAGATCAAAGCACGCCTTGCCCGCAAAGCGGCGCAAAACGACCTGCCAATCGGCACTTAACAGCTCACAGGATGGCAACAGATGCGTTTTTTCGGCGTTGGCGCGAATGACCTGTGCCGCCTGTCGGGAGGCGTCGTTCAGCACGGCACGCTCCGCGCCGCGACTGAGTGCCTCAAGACCGAGCTGACCAGAGCCCGCAAACAGATCGAGCACGTACGCACCCGCAATATCAAAATTGATGATGGAAAACACGGCTTCCTTCGTACGCTCCGCCGTCGGGCGCGTAGCCTCGCCCGCAAGCGTTTGCAGCTTTGTGCCTCTGGCTTTTCCTGTTATAATACGCATAGTATCTCCTTTTTTCCCTCAAAAACTTCCTGACAAAAACATATAAATTGGATTCGTTACAAACGGATAGCCGGACGGCGCAGAGTCAAAAGAGAACCCTCGTCACTTTTCAAAATACGCCACGATGCTATCCGCATCCTTTTGCGAAATACCGGGAACTGCGGCGATCTCTTCACGGGTCGCCTTTTTGAGCGCGGCAAGACCTCCGAACGCGGCAAGCAGCTTTTTGGCTTTGGAGTCCCCGATGCCGTTGATCTTGGTCAGCGTAGAGGACTTGACTGTCTTGCGCTTGGCTTGCGTCATACGCCCGACCGTGTAGCGGTGGACCTCCTCTTGAATGCGGTAGATCAGCGAGAAAACGTCCTGCTGTCGCGCAATGGAGGTCTCCTCGGTCTCGGTGCAAAGAGCGCGTGTTTTGTGGTAATCATCCTTGACCATACCAAAAACGGGAATGTCCAGTTCTTTCTCGGTGAGGAGTGCACGAACGGTAGAAACGTGTCCGCGTCCGCCATCCAAAAGGATCAGGTCGGGCAGGTGTGAAAAAGAACCGCTTGCATCCTGCAAATGCTCCAAACGGCGCGAGATCGCCTCACGCATCGATGCATAGTCGTCGGTCCCCTCCACCGTTTTGATACGGAAGGTTCGGTAATCGGATTTGTTGAATTTTCCTTCCTCGCACACGATCATACCTGCCGTCAGGTGCTCGGCACCAAGGTTGGAAATATCGTACGCCTCTATGCGCATGGGGTAGCTCTCCAGCGCAAGCATTGCCGCAAGCTTGACAAGAGTGCCCTCGGTCTTATCGGTTTGTGCCACGTACATTTTGGCTTTTTCGGCGGCGTTCTTTTCTACCATATCGCACAGCGTGTGCAAAACGCCTCTCTCGGG
>JAZQYE010000083.1:0-11520 GCA_045633385.1 Eubacteriales bacterium
TCAATTCGCAGGGTATGCTTCTTGCCGCTACCAACAACGCTTGCGGCTGTAAGATCATTTTTGTAGATGATTCCGTTCCCGAAGGAACTGCTATTCATTGATTAACCACCCGTTGGGGAAAGGGATGAAAGCCCCTTTCCCCACTTTGCTTTTATAAAGGAGAATGCTATGAAATTCAAGATTACAAACCCCATCAGCCAAGGCTGGTACGCCGACCCCGAGGCACGCTTTTACGATGGCAAGTACGTCATTTACGCCACCAAGTCCCTGCCCTTTGACGATCAAAAAAATCAGGTCTGCTTCACCTCCGAAAATCTGACCGATTGGGAGATGCACGACGATATCATCGACATGTCGGGCTTCCCTTGGGCAACGCGCGCCATTTGGGCACCTACCGCCGTTGAAAAGAACGGTAAATATTACTACGTGTTTGCATCGGGTGACATTCACTCCACCGACGAAAAGGGCGGACTTGAGATCGCTGTTTCCGACAGCCCCACGGGTCCCTTCAAGGCTCTGATGGATCGCCCCTTGGTCAACGAGTTTCACAACGGCGCACAGCCCATCGATGCACATCTGTTCAAGGACGACGACGGCACCGTTTACCTGTTTTGGGGCGGCTGGAGACATTGCAACCTCGCCGTGATGAGTGAGGACATGACCTCGCTCGTTCCCTTTGCCGACGGTTCCGTTTGCAAGGAGATCACCCCTCCCGATTACGTTGAGGGCCCCTGTATGTTCAAAAAGGACGGCAAATACTACTTTATGTGGTCGGCAGGAGATTGGACAAAAGGCACTTACCGCGTCAACGCCGCGTTTGCCGACTCGCCGTTCGGCCCCTTTGAAAGCTACACGAGAGTGCTGGATTCCGGCGACGGTACGCTTGCAAACGGCCCCGGACACAACGGATATTTCTATCTGCCCGAAGAAGATCTTTACGTTTGCGTATATCACCGCCACCACCCCGACAACAACGACGGCAACGCGCGCTTTATGTGCCTTGACGTCATGCGCTTTGGCGAGGACGGCAACATTCTGCCCGTCAAGATGACGCGCGGCTGGGAATACGACAACGGAACGATTACCGTTTTGAATTGATTGCACCATATCAGGAGGATTGAAAAAATGTTTTGGTCTATTTACGCAATGCTCGGACAAAATATGTGGTTTACCGAGCACCCCGAATTGGATTTTGATGAGGCGGCATGGGACGAATTGTTGCATTGCGCCACGGAAAACGGCTTTGATCAGATCGTGCTCGACCTTGGCGAGGGCGTACAGTATCAAAGTCACCCCGAGCTTGCACGCAAGGGTGCATGGTCGCCCGATCGCGTACGCGCTGAGGTCAAGAGATGCCGTGAGATGGGCATTGCGCTCATACCCAAGCTCAACTTTTCGGCAACGCATCACCTGTGGCTTGGCGAATACCGCCGCATGATGTCCACCAAGATCTATTACGACGTTTGCCGCGATCTGATCGAGGAGGTCTATGAGCTGTTCGATCACCCCGATTACGTTCACCTCGGCATGGACGAGGAGGGCGACCCCCAATTCTTCAAACAGCTTGACATGGTACACTACCGCCAAGGACAGCTCATCTGGCACGACCTGCGCTATTTGTGCGACTGCGTGCTCAAGTGCGGCGCCAAGCCTTGGATCTGGGCAGATATGTGTATGTACGAGCCCGAGGAATTCCGAAAGCACATTCCCTACGAGGACGTCGTGCTCTCGCCGTGGATCTATTTTGCCATTCGCCGTGAGCATTGGACGCTCGTTGCCTCCAAGCAACGCTACATCGACTCCAACGAGGGTAAGATGGGTGTAACCTACATGGAAGAAGCTCCCATTTGGCAGACCATGACGCGCGAGGGCGTCATCGCCGCCAACGAGGGCTACAAGACCGTGCCCTGCGCCTCTATTTGGGGCGAGTGCGAATACTGCAACGATGACGTGGTCGAGCACTTTGTCAACAACTGCGACCCCAAAAACCTCATCGGCTTTATGACCGCTCCCTGGGTGCGCACCAATATGAAAAACATCGATAACATCAAACAATCCATAAAAGCACTTGCCGCGGCAAGAGAAAAATTCGTAAAGGAATAAAGGTATCAGACTATATGAAGCTGAACGTAAACTTAAAGCTCTCTCGCGGAATGTCCGCACCCGAATACGCAACACCCGGCTCGGCGGCAGTTGATCTGCGCGCCGCATTGGAGGAGGACGAGGTCGTTACCATCGCTCCCGGCGCACGTGCGCTCATTCCCACGGGACTTTCCATTTCTCCCGAATCTTCGGAGTACGTTGCCGTCATTGCCGCACGTAGCGGCTTGGGCATTAAAAAGGGCGTTTCGCTTTCCAACGGCATCGGCGTGATCGACAGCGACTATCGCGGTGAGATCTGCGTGGGCTTGATCAATCACGGCGACGAACCCTTTGAGGTGCGCCGCGGCGACCGCATTGCGCAAATGATGTTTATGCCCGTGGTAAACGCCGCATTCACCCTTGTGGACTCCTTGGACGAGACCGAGCGCGGTGCCGGAGGATTTGGTTCGACCGGTGTCAAATAAACTGAAAAAGCAATCATTCACAAGGAGGAACTTTCCCCATGAATCAGCATTATGATATCGTTGTGGTGGGAGGTGGCTTTGCGGGCGCGACCGCTGCCATCGCTGCTGCAAGGCAAAAGAAAAACGTCCTTTTGATTGAAAAATATAACGCCCTCGGCGGTGCCGCCGTGTACGATCTGGTCAACCCCTTTATGGCGTATTGGACCTGGACGCCCGAGGAGGATCGTCCCAAGGAAAAGATCCTGCTCAGCCGCGGCATTTTTGAAGAGATTGTGGAGCGTCTGACCAAAGAGGGCGGCATGATCACCGATATGACCTTTAACGAAGAAATTTTAAAATACGTGCTTAATACCATGGCAGTCGAGAGCGGCGTACAGCTCCTGTATCAAACCTACGTTACGGGCGTTCAAATGAACGACGCGCGTATTCGCTCCATCACCGTTTCCAACGTATCCGGCACAACGGAGATCAAAGCCGATGTCTTTATTGATGCTACAGGTGACGCCAATCTTGCCGCTATGGCAGACTGTCCCTTTACCCTTGGCAGAGAGAATGACCACCGCTGTCAGCCCATGACGCTTTGCTTCCGTCTTGCAAACGTCAACAGCGACGACGTTCCCGACACGCGCAGACGCATCAATCTGCTTTACAAGCAGTATCAGGCAGAGGGCAAGATCCAAAATCCACGCGAGAATATCCTCTCCTTCCCCACCTCCGTCAAGACCATTTGGCACTTCAACACCACGCGTGTGATTAAGATGGATCCCACCAACGCTGAGGAGATTACAAAAGCAGAGATTATTGCGCGCGAACAGGTCATGGAGCTGTACCGCTTTTTGCGTGAGAACTTTGAGGAATTCCGTGAGAGCGTTCTGATTTCCACCGGCTTGCAAATCGGCGTGCGCGAGAGCCGCATGATCGACGGAGAATATAAATTAACACAGGAGGATCTGCTTGCCTGCACCAAATTTGAGGACGGCATTGCAGCATGCTGTTATGATATTGATATTCACAGTCCCGACGGCTCTGGCACCAGCCATTACTACTTCCCGCACGGAGAATACTATACCATCCCCTACCGTTGCCTGATTCCCAGAGGGATTACCAACCTTTTGGTAACGGGGCGTTGCGTTTCCGCCACGCATGAGGCTCAGGCGTCCTTGCGCATCATGCCGGTTTGCTCCACGCTGGGAGAAGCGGCCGGCGTTGCCGCCTCCTTGATGGTGCGCGACAATTGCGCGGCACGCGACGTTGACGTCAACCGTCTGCGCCGCATACTGAAGGAGAACGGTGCAGTAATCGATTAAACCGTTTTGTAAGCATCTTCCCATTGCCAAACAAACAGAAAGGAAATAGGAATGAAACCCGAAATCATAAAAAAATTACGCACCGTTTTTTCGTGGGAACACACAGCTTGCCGCTTGATTGCGGCATGGTGCACGATGATTGTTACCACACTCACTCCAAATCAGGATTTCACCAACCTTTCCCATGCGCAACGCATGACGCTTGGTCAAGTGGCTCTTTCCACGCTGTTGTTCTTCGCTCTCTTTTCGGCGGTCTCATTTTTTGCCACCTACGTCAAACGCATCGAGCTCCCCACCGATGCCGCCGTTTTACTCCTCGCCTCTACGTTCTGCTTTGCGTGGTGGGCGATCTTTTACAAGGGAGATGGTAAAGATCTGTTCCTGATCGCACTCATTTTGGTCTATACGCTGTTTTTGGTGTATTGCATTCGCGCGCTGTTGCCGCTGATCCAAGCATTTGAGCTATCGCGCCCTGCGCGCATCGGCATTGCAATTGGCGCGGGCTTGACCTGCTGTATCATGATCTCCTTGATCGGATGCTTGCGCTACAAGACCTTTTCCACCCCAAATTTTGACTTTGGCATTTTTTGCAATATGTTCCACAATATGAGGGAAACGGGATTGCCGCTGGTCACCTGCGAGCGCGATCAATTGCTCTCGCACTTTGCCGTGCATATTTCACCTGCTTACTATTTATTCCTGCCCTTTTATTGGATCTTCCCCTCCCCCCTCACCCTGCAGATCGGTCAAGCCGTTGTGCTTGCCGCAGGCGTTATTCCTGTATATTTGCTGGCAAAACATTTTCAGCTCTCCTCCAAAATGACGGTGCTGATGTGCCTTTTGTACGCCTTTTACCCTGCCGTGAGCACGGGTTGCTTTTACGACCTGCACGAAAACTGCTTTTTGCCTCTGTTTTTGCTCCTGACCTTTTATTTTTACGAAAGCAAGCACCCCGTACCCATGTACGTGTGCGCGGCACTCGTACTGACGGTCAAGGAGGATGCGGCGATCTATCTGCTGTTTTTCGCATTGTTCCTGCTCCTTTCGGAGCGCAAATATCTGCACGGCGGAGCACTTGCCGCCATGGCACTCGGCTACTTTTGGCTCTGCAGCATTTTGCTGGAAATATTCGGCGAGGGCATGATGGTCAACCGCTTTGATAACCTGATCTATGATGCAGAGGACGGATTGCTCGGTGCCATCAAGACCGCGCTCGTCAATCCCGCGTACCTTTTGACACAGCTCTTTGCAGACGAACACCTCATTTGGAAAAAGGTGCTCTATCTGATACAGCTGATCCTGCCGCTCGGTTTGTTCCCCTTCTGCACCAAAAAGGCGTCGCGCTGGCTGTTGGTCTCTCCCCTTTTGATCAATCTGCTCACCGCCTACGTGTATCAATACGATATCGGCTTTCAGTACCACTTTGGCATTACGGCATTCTTGTTCTACGCCGCCGCAAAGAACCTTGCCGAGATCGAGGTCGCCTCTCTCCGTCACACCCTGACGGCGGTTGCCGTAGCGGCTTGCGTTTGCTGTTACGCCATGAGCGTGATCCCCTTTGCAAGCAATTTTGTTACCCGTTGGAACACCGAAAAGGACTCCTTTGCGCAAATGGAAGCGTTTTTGGAGGAAAGCCTCCCTGCCGATGCCTCGGTTGCGGCTTCGACCTATTTGTTGCCGCATATCGCCGACCGCAGTGAGATCTACGAGGTGTATTACCACGAATACAAGACCGACATTGAATTTGTGGTGCTGGACATTCGTTATCAAAGCGCCGAAAAATTCAGGGCGACCTATCTGCACAAGGGATATACCGAGTACGCACGCTTGGACGATCGCATTTTGATCCTGCAATCTCCCGAGCAATAAAAAGAGACAAAAAATTGGACGACTGCGTTTTGCTTCGCATTCGTCCAATCTTTTTTATTTTATTTATTTGACCTATTCAGCGATTGAGCAGGGATACGTCGATGTCGAACGTATCTGATTTTTCATACGCACGCACCGCCGACGAGTGGCTGTACACGTTATGGATCAAGCCCATCATCATAAACAGCGCTAGCATAGAGGATCCGCCGCAGGATAGGAACGGCAAAGTAATGCCGATAACGGGGAGAATGGCAAAATTCATACCCACGTTCAACAAGATCTGCACGATGAGCATTCCGCCAACGCCCGCACAGATCAAGCCGCCGTAATCGGAGCGACACGCCGTGCGCGCGATCATAAACACGCGAACGACCATTACGATAAAGATGATAATGACCGCGGCACCGCCCAAAAAGCCAAACTTTTCGCAAATGGTAGCATAGATAAAATCGGTATGCGACGCGGCAAGCGCCTCGTAGTATTCTCCCCCAAACACGCCGTTGCCAAACAGACCGCCTGCGGCAATGGCATCCTTGCTCAACAGCGGTTGCCAGCTGTATTGCGAATCGGGGTGCGCCTCGGGATTAAAGCCCACGATGATGCGCTGTTGCTGATAGTGGCTGAGCATATCCCACAAATAAGGGGACAGGATCACGCCAAGCAAAGCAACGCCCGCAAAATACAGGGGGTGCAATCCTGCGCAAAAAAGCATGATGACAATAAGCGCCATATAAATGAGCGCAACGCCAAGGTCACCCGAGAGCAGAATGGGAACGACGACAAGCAATGCGTGCGCCGCCAAAAACAGCACCGTTAAGGGGCGGTTGATATGGTCGCGTACCGCATACAAGTGCTTGGAAAAGGTACAGATAAACACGAATTTGACAAACTCAGAGGGCTGGATCATAATGTCGACAAAAGGAATGACGAGCCAGCTTTTATTCTCGGTCTCCATGTTTTGCCCGGAGCTACCGACCACAAGAGTCAGCACCAGCAAAAAGACCGAGCCCGCCAAAAGGTACGGCCACAAGCGATCGATCATGGTGTGAAAATCAAAATACGCAATGGCAACCGTTACAAAAATACCCACCACCGAAATAAAGAGCTGCATACGCAATTTTGACATACCAAAATTATCGACCGCGCCCCAAACCGTTATTACGCTGATCAAAGAAAGGAGCGTGGCACAAACAAACAGCACGGGGTCAATATTGGAAAAAACGTCCTTGAAAAATCCCTTGATCCGTTCCATGGCTCCTCCCTTCTTTTTTAGACAAAATTCTTTCCTTGTTTATTATACATTACTTTACGCCGTATGTCAAGGTCATTTCCAAAACTTTCATCGCACCGTCAAAAAGCAACAAAATGAATTTTACACACCGCAGGGCAAACCGTAGGGGTGAGTCCAAAAAGCCTACCGTCGGCTTTTTGGAAAAGGGGCTGATTCAAATGAATCAGCCCCGTATTATTTACTTTGCACTCTTTTCAAAGGGGCACACGTTGTTGATCAACGCGGGCAACAGACGTACCGCAAAGCGGAATTCGGTATCGTTAAGGCGCAATTCCTGATCCAGCATCGGACCGCAGGAATTCGAGCCGATACCGCTGTGACGGTAATCAAGATGTACAACGGTCTCCTCGATAGGCGTCAACTCAAAATCGTGCGCCGTATCGGTCAGTTGTGCATCGGTAAAATGCGAGCAGTTAAAGCTGAAGGTCTTGCTCTCCTCGGTGTTGGTAGCAAGCAAGCCCTGACCCGCATGGTTGGAGAGCTCTACCCAGCGCGTATCCATGTGCGCCATGTTCTCCTGCGGATGTACGTAGTGCTCAAAGTGCTCACTTACAGTGGTTGCAAAGCGGCTGACGCGAGACGCGTGCTTCTTATCGATATAAGACTCAACGGGGCCTCTGCCAAAGTAAGCAAGCTGCTCGCAGTCGGCAGGCATCTTGAACTCTACGCCAAAGCGAGGCAGGAAGGCGTTATCCTTTTCCACCTTGACGTCCATATCCATCACCACACCCTCACCGCGGCGGAAGCGATAGGTGACGTCAGCCTTAACGAGCGGACGCTCGGAGGCAGCCGCCATCGAAAGAGATGCCACTACAGCGATTTCATCCTCTCTAACGCTCTCCAGCTTGCAGGAGTAGCAACCAACCTTGACCTGACGGTAGTATTTTGCATTCCATTCGTTCTTGACGTTACGGTCGTTATCGGTAGGTGCGCGCCAAATGGTGGGCGTTACGGCAGAAGACAGCAGCTCCTTGCCGTTGCCGATCATCGAAGCGATCAAGCCGTGTGCACGGTCGATGGTATAGGTGTTGTCACCGTCAGTGATGACGATCGCGTTTGCTTGCTCGCAAGCAGTAAAGCTTTGCTTCATGGGAGCAGCGGCAGGCAGAGCCATAGCGGCGCAATCGATCTCAAACTGCTCAAAGCCGACCTCGTAGCCCATTTCTGCCCAAGCGGTTGCCGCGTTGGAACGGAAGTACAGGTTGAGGTAGCAGAACCCGTCGAGCTCGCTCAAATCTCCCAGCTTCAATGCATAAGTGCGGCGATGCTGAGGAGCTACGTTCAGCTCCGTAATGCGTCCCTGACGAACGACCTTTCCGTTGCGCTCAATCGTCCAATACAGATCCAGATCGGAAAGCGACTTAAAGTAACGCAGGTTGTGAAGCGTTACGGTATTCTTTTGTGCGTCGAATTTTTCAACGCGGCAGGGACGGAGCACCTGCTTGAGCTCCAACATACCCGTATGAAGGCGACGATCGGGATAAACCAATCCGTCCACGCAGAACTCACCCGAGTGCGGGAAGTTGCCAAGGTCGCCACCGTAAATGAACTTGGGATGCCCTACAGTTCCGATATCGACCGAGTGATCGATCATTTCCCATACGCAACCGCCAAAGAAACTGTCGTATTTGTAAATGGTCTGCCAATAGCGCTCCAGATCTCCGGGGCCGTTGCCCATTGCGTGCGAGTACTCACACAGGAAGAAGGGCTTATCCACCGTGGGATTATCCAAATAATACTTTTTGATATCATCCGTATGAGGATACATACGGCTGTCGATATCGATATAATCTACGTTCAGGGACATTTGCTTGCGTGCCTTTTCGTCGGCTGCCATGTATTTGGTGTATGCACGGCGAGAAGCATCCTCGCTGTGTACGATACAGCCTGGCATACGCTTGTGGAAGTAATCTGCCATGTGGCGATGATTTTGTCCGATACCGCTCTCGTTACCAACCGACCACATCAGCACGCAGGCGTGGTTCTTGTCACGCTCCATCATGCGCTCGGCACGGTCAACGTACGCCGCTGTCCACTCGGGGCTGTCGGTCAATTGATCCCACTTGCCTACCTCGATAAAGCCGTGTGTTTCGATATCTGCCTCGTCGCATACGTAAATTCCAAGACGATCGCACAGCTCCAAGAAGCGGGGATCGTTGGGATAGTGGCTGGTGCGCACCATGTTGACGTTATTCGCCTTCAAAATATACAGATCGCGGAGCATGTGATCCATAGGGGTAGCACCACCGAGATAGGGATGGCTGTCATGGCGGTTTACGCCCTTACCCTTAACCTTTTGTCCGTTAACGTACAGCACCTTTCCACGAACCTCAAAGCGACGTACACCGATCTCCTGCAAAATATGCTCACCGCCGCAAACGAGGTACAGGCGGTAGAGGTCGGGCTGCTCGTCGCTCCACAGCGCGGGAGCATTTACGTCAATCTGAATGGTTCCTTTACCCTCGGCACAGCATACACCGTTTGCGATCTCCTCGCCGTTAGGTGCAACCAAACGGTAAGAAACAGAGGCATTGCCGTTGAGTTCCAATTCCGCCGTAACGGTAGCCTTGGAAAAATTCTCGGAGAGCGCGGTGCGCACGTACAAATCTTCAATATGTACGGGCTCGCGCAACAGCAAATAGATCTCGCGGAAAATACCGGAAGAACGGATCTTATCCTGATCCTCCAAATACGTACCGTCACACCACTTCAGCACCAGCACCTGCAGGCGGTTGGTACCTGCTACGAGATAGTCGTTGAGGATGATCTCGCTGGTCATGTGGCTGACCTGGCTGTACGCCGCAAATTTGCCATTGACAAAGAGGTAGAAGCAGGAATCAACGCCCTCGAACATCAAGCGGATCTGCTTGGTTGCAAGTGCATCTGCATCGATCTCAAAGCTCTTTTCGTACAAGCCGCAGGGGTTATCTACGGGGACGTGCGGAGGATCGACGGGAATAGGATACTCGACGTTGGTATAATGCGGTGTATCGTAGCCGCGGCCCAGCGCAAGCTGCCAGTTCATGGGAACGTTGAGACGGTCACCCGTATAGGGAATCCAATCTGCGGCGGTAAAATCCGGTACCTTGTAGAGCGCGTCGTAGTAGCGGAAGCTCCACTCGCCGCAAAGAGAGATAAAGCGATCCGAGCTTGCGCGGTTAAAGGTTTCTGCCGCGCGATCGTTTTGATACGGAATAAAATACGCATGAGGCTTTTCACAGCCAATGTGCAAATACTCCGGAGAGGTGTGATAGTAAAGATCCATCATATCAATATCCTTTCTTTTCCTAATGGAAATAAAGCCAATTAAAACTGTACCAACATTATGACATATTTTTGCCAAAATGTCAATATCATTTTTTCAAAAACATAATTTTTTAGCTGATCAATCCGATCTCCAGACTGAACAGTTCCTTAACGTGTGCGGCAAGCTGTGCGTGCGCGCGCAGAGTGGGATCGCTTTTCAGCAATGCCGCGGCATCCTCCGAGGCATCGTGCAACAGCGTAACGTCCTCGCCCGCATCCGCCAAGCGGAACACGAGCCCTCCGCTCTGCCGCACGGCAGAGTCGCCGCCCGCGGCAAGAAAATCACCGGGACCGCGCTGGGCAAGATCCTTTTCGGCGATCTCGTACCCGTCGTAGGTGGTATGCATGACCTCCAGGCGCTGTCGGGAGGTTTGCGAAACGGTGGCACCGTCTCCTCCCATCACCAGTATGCAGTAGGACTTTCTCTTACCGCGCCCCACACGACCGCGCAATTGATGCAATTGAGAAAGGCCGAAGCGCTCGGCGTTCTCCACGATCATCAGGCAAGCGTTTGGCACGTTGACGCCGACCTCGATGACCGTTGTGGAAACGAGGATCGAAACGCTTCCGCTTGCAAACTCCTGCATCACGCGATCCTTTTCGGCGCTCTTCATTCTACCGTGCAAAAAGGCAACGTTCAAATCGGGAAACGCTTTTTGGATCTCCTCGGCGTAGCTCACCGCCGCCTTTAAGGGCAGTGCGGCGGCGCGGATGCGCTCCTCACCGATGTCGGCAAGCGTGACCTCCTCGGGGGCAAGCTCCTCCTGCTCCTCTACGGCAGGACAAACCACGTACACCTGCCCGCCCGCGTCGATCTGCTTGCGAATAAAGCCGTTGAGACGCTCGCGGTAGGTCTCGTCCACCACAAAGGTATCTACCCTTTGCCTTCCCGGAGGCATTTCGTCGATGCGTGAGAGATCCAATTCCCCATACAAAACAAGGGCAAGCGAACGCGGAATGGGGGTCGCGCTCATCACAAGCAGATGTGCGTGCAAATTCTTTTCGGAGAGCTTTGCGCGCTGTCTTGCGCCAAAGCGATGCTGTTCGTCGGTTACCACAAGTCCGGGAGCAGCAAACTCTACCCCATCGGAGAGCAGAGCGTGCGTTCCAATGACCACCTGCAAGCGCTGTGTGGGATCGGGCGAAGCAAGCGCCGCCTTGATCCTTCTCTTCTCTGCCG
>JAZQYE010000084.1:0-16842 GCA_045633385.1 Eubacteriales bacterium
CACCCTCCTCAAAAACTCCAAAACTTTCTCCCACAAACGTCCACGCACATCCCCCCCACCAAATGTAAAACTACTATTGGTGAGCGTTTTGGGTGGTGGTACCAAAACGCTTGCGGGAGCTATTGTTGGGAATAGCAGGTGAAACGATCTCTTGCAGTAAAAAATAAAGGATAGGGAGCGAAACATTCCCATTCAGCCATTTTTATAAATGTGATAAAAGTTCTTGGAGGTGTCGGAACCTTCTCGCAGAAGGTTCTGACAAAAAACTCCAAGAATTTTATCAAATTAACAATCAGCGCACTTTCCCCTCATCAAAATGCAAAACTACTATCGGTGAGCGTTTTGGGTGGTGGTACCAAAACGCTTGCGGGAGCTATTGTTAGGAATAGCGGGAGAAAGAATATCTTGCAATAAAAACAAAAGAAAGGGAGCAAAACACTCCCTTTTCGTCTTTATTATTCCCCTCTACAAAGGTTTTGAAGGGGTGCGGGGAAACTTTTTCAAAAGTTTCCCCGCAAAAAAGCCAACACATCAATCGATGGACATATCAAGCTTAAAGCGCATGATTTTGCGCAAGGTGTTTTTGGGGAACTCGGTATCGCGGACCTTGAGCACACCGATCTTCTTATAAGGGACGGCGTTACGGTTATAATCGTCCACGTACTTTTGCAGATGCGCTTGAACATCGGTAATACCGTTCTTTTCGATATACTCCTTATCGGGATATACCTCGGCAACGATAGCGTTGTGCTCCATACCGCGCTTGCTCTGACCCTCGTAAACAATGATGTCGATAACACCGGGAACAGCGATCAGCTCGCTTTCAATTTCTTCGGGATACACGTTTTTACCGTTGGAAAGAATGATCAAATTCTTCTTTCTACCCGTAATATAGAGCACGCCGTTTTGATCGACCTTACCGTAGTCACCTGTCTTGAAAAAGCCGTCGGCGGTCATGGCATCGGCGGTTGCCGCCTCGTCCTTGTAGTAACCGAGCATAACGTTGGAACCGCTGACCCAGATCTCACCCTCGCCGTCCTCGTTGGGATCGTCGATTTTAACCGTGTCAATATCCAATACGTTACCAACGCTGCCGGGAACTACATTTTTACTGCGATTGACCGCAATAATGGGAGCGCACTCGGTAATGCCGTAGCCGTTGAGCGTAGAAATACCGATCGACTCAAAGAAATACAGAATATCGGGATTGATGGGAGCACCGCCCGAAATGATCATTTTGACCTTGCCGCCAAACGCCGCGCGGATCTCGCCAAACAGCTTGGCACGCAGATCGATACCAACCTTGCGCAATGCGTTGCTGATCTTGATCATGCGGAAAACGAGCTTTTCCTTGTTCTTATCCTTCAAGGTTGCCATAATGCGGCGGTAGAAGGTCTCCAGATACAAGGGAACGAGCACCATGTGCTCGGGCGCCTGCTCCTTGAGCTCCTTTGCAACGTAGCGAATGCCTGCGGAGATATAGATCTCACAACCGATCATCACGTGACCGATGAGCATAACGGAAGAACCGAAGGTGTGGTGCGGAGGAAGAACGCCAACCGTCTTTTTACCGAAATCTATATAAGGAATAACGGAGGAAAGATCGGAGAGCACCGCGTCTTGCGACAGCATAACGCCCTTGCCCTTGCCCGTAGTGCCGGAAGTGAATACCAACAGCGCCAGCGCCAAGGGATCTACGGGTGCGTTGAAATATGCGTCGGGGTCTGCCTCGAATTTTGCTCTGCCTGCTTCGATCAGCTGACGCAGGGAAAGATCCTCCTCTTCGCCGCGCACGTAAACCGTGGGAACGTTCAGCTTTACCTTTTCCTCGATCACAGCCGCCTTCTCCTTCAGATCCACGTCACAGAACAAAAAGGACGCGTCTGCCTTTTGAACGGTATCGGCAAGATCCTCAGGTTGCCAATCACGGTCCAAGGGGATCAGAACACCGCCGATGGACAGCGTTGCGTAATACATCAATGCCCACTCGTAAGAGAGCTTTCCAATGAGCACGCAGTGCTTGCCGGCATAGCCTCTTGCAAGCAGCTCGGATGCCAATGCACGTACGTCGGCGCGCAATTGCTCAAAAGAGATCTTAACCTCGTCGGCACGGTGCGGATTGGGACGGAAGGAAAAAGCGGTAGCAGAGCCGTACTCCTCGCCTGCCCATTCTATCAAGGCTCTTACGTCTTTAAAATCTTTTTTCTCGTGAAGCAAATGTTTTTTCATTTCTGAAAATTCCTTTCAAAATCATATATGAAATTTAATCTTGCGGTTCATGTTCGGTTGGCTTATACGGGATTGCGCAAGCCGTTTAAAATAATGCCAAAGCTGTATCGAAAACGCTCGACAGCCTCTTCCTTGGGCAGCTTTCTGCCAACGGCGTCGGCATTGTAGCCACGGCAAAAGCACCAGATCGAGTAGCTTAAAATATCCTCGTCCAGATCCTTGCGAATGTAGTTGCGTTGCTTTGCGTATGCAAAAATACGCTTGATCTCCGCCATCCACCACTCGTAGTTGCTTTTTGATTGCGAATCGGTCTCAAAAATATATTGGTTGAACTGCTTTTTTAAATCGTAGGAATTGATCAGCGTATGCGCTACCATGTCGGTAACGTGCGTAAAGAACTCCTCGCAGGTCTCCCCCTCCCAAGAAAGGTTGTCACGTATTTTTTCGCTGACTCTTTGATATACAACGTCCAAAACGTCCTCAACGTTGCGGAAACGGTTGTAAAAGACACGATTGGTAATGTTCAGCTCCTGCAAGATCTTGCGCACGTTGACCGTATGCGCTCCGCTGGTCATTGCCATATGCTCCGCAACCGAAATAATTTGCTCGGACATTTCGTCCGCAATCAATCCGTTTTTTGAAACAGGCATTTCTTTCCCTCCATTCCAGCACACTGTGTGTCCATTATAGCACACAGTGTGCCGAATGTCAACCTTTTTTTCAAATATTAACATTTTGTTCATCACCAAAGTGCAAAAAAGCCTGCCTTTTGCCGCCGATGCAAGCAAAAGTTGTAAAATTTTCAATATTTCTATTGCATTTTTCTCAAAAACGGAGTATGATAATCGTATCAGACGAAATATGAAAGGATGGATCTTATCATGGATCAATTTATATCAATCGCCCCCAACCAAGCCGATGCCGTGTTTGACCGCATTGGAAAGCAATGGATGCTGATCTCCGCTTCAGACGGTGAGCGCACCAACACCATGACTGCCTCGTGGGGTTGCTTGGGCGTGCTTTGGAACAAGCCCGTTGCCGTTTGCTTCATTCGTCCGCAACGCTACACCTATTCCATTACCGAAAAGAGCGAGCGCCTGTCGTTGGCGTTTTTGGGCGAGGAATACCGTTCCGCGCTGACCTATTGCGGCAGAAACAGCGGACGTGACGGCAACAAGTTCTCTGCCGCGGGCTTGACTTGCGCCGCAACCGAGGAAGGCGTCCCCTACCCCGCAGAGGCGGAAACGGTATTGATCTGCCGCAAGCTGTATGCAGACGACCTCAAAAAAGCGTCGTTTATCGATCCCTCTTTGCTGTCAAATTACACCGCCGATGACTTTCACCGCGTGTATATTTGCGAGATTGAGCAGGTATTGGTCAAAAAATAAACCGAAAACGCAAACCGCTTTTTTATATTTTTGTCAAAAACGCCATTGAAAATCCAACGCGAACACATTGACACAAAACAAAAATTGTGGTACAATAATAGTGCACTATATCCGACTTGAGCGGAACAGTAGCAGGAGGAAAAAATATGAGTATGAAAAAAGAAAATCAGCGTCGGCTGATCTACACAGCCATGTTCGCCGCCGTAGTGGTGGTTTTGCAAACCTTTGTTGCAATTCCCATCGGTATGTTCACCATTACGCTCTCTCTGGTTCCCGTTATGCTGGGTGCCATTCTCTTCGGTCCCGCCGCAGGCGCGTTTTTGGGTGGCGTGTTCGGCGTGGTCGTATCCGTGCAGGTCGTAACCGGCGCACTCGGCTTTTATTGCACGGCAATGTTTACACAAAGCCCCGTCATCACCATTCTGCTTTGCATCGTTAAGGGTGCGGCGGCAGGTCTTATGTCGGGATTGATCTATCAACTCTTGATAAAAAGAGAAAAAGGAAAGCTGGCTGTCATAGGCGCCGCCGTTGCTTGCCCTATCGTCAATACCGGAATTTTTGCACTCGGTCTGTTTGCGTTTTATAACGGACTGATCAACGAATGGGCAGTTGAAAACGCCTTTGCCAACATTTTCACCTTTGTTATGGTCTTTATGATCGGACTGAACTTTGTGGTAGAGTTTGCGGTAAACGTGCTGTTGACGCCCGCCGTATTGCGCGTGATCACCATTGTAAAAAAGCAGCTGAAGCTGTAAGGAGTATTTATGATTCTGGCGATTGATTGCGGCAACACGCACGTGACCTTTGGGTGCGTTGCCGATGATTGTACGGTATGCTCCGTATTTCGCATTTCCACAGACCGCAGCGAAACCGAATTCGGCTACGCCGCAAAGATCAATCAAATTCTCAATCTGCAAAAAATTGACCTCGCTCTCCTTGAGGGCGCGGTCATTTCTTGTGTCGTACCGCCCGTAACCGACGTGCTGATACGTGCCGTACGTCTGTTGCTTCATACCGAGCCGTTGGTGCTTGGGGCAGGCGTAAAAACGGGAATGCACATTTGCATCAACGACCCCGGAACGGTCGCTTCCGATCTGGTCGCCGCCGCAACCGAGGCAAAGGAGAGCTATCCCCTGCCCTGCGTGATCGTGGATATGGGCACCGCTACGACCGTGACCGCCGTGGACGAAAAGGGCAGATTTATCGGCGGCGCGATTTATCCCGGTGTGGGAATTTCCTTGGAGGCACTTTCCGATCATACGGCGCTTCTTCCCTCGGTAGAGATCACACCGCCGCGCACCGCAATTGCCGCCAATACGGCGGACTGTATGCGTTCCGGAATCGTTTACGGAAGTGCGGGAGCGGTAGATGGCTTGCTCGATCACTTTGAACAATCCCTTGGGGGTAAGCCTGCCTCGGTGGTTGCAACGGGCGGCATCGCGCACCTGATCTATTCCTACTGTCGGCACGAAATGACGCTTGATGAAACGTTGCTCTTGCGCGGATTGAAGCGTATTTGGGATAAAAACAACAAAAAGTGAAACGACCTCATCGGAGGATAAACATGAAAGCGACTTTTTCCAAGCACACCAAGCAAATTACGTATTTGTTGGCGTTGGTGTACTTCAGCAGTTATTTTATGCGCATCAACTTTGCGGTGATGCTGGTAAAAATATGCGGAGATATGCAAGTAGAAAAATCGGCACTTGCCATTGTTGTAACGGGTCTGACCGTGGCATACGGCACGGGTCAGGTGATCAGCGGCTTTTTGGGAGACCGCTTTCAGCCGCCGCATTTGATCTCAACAGGGCTTGCACTTGCCGTTTTTTGCAACGTGTGTATGTTTTTTGCAAGCACCATTCCCCTGATGACTGTGTTTTGGGCGGTGAACGGCTTTGCGCACGCTCTGCTCTGGCCACCTATCGTGCGGTTGCTTTCGCTCAACCTCAACGACGGCGAATACAGCTACGCCTCGGTGCGTGTCAGCCAAGGCTCTTCCTTGGCGACCATTGCGCTCTACCTGCTCTGTCCGCTCCTTTTAGGGCTGATGCCGTGGAGAGCCGTTATGCTGGTGTGCGCCGCCTTTGGTGCTTTGGTATTGGTCGCGTGGCGCGTCCTTTATCCGCGCGTATTCTCCTCCTTGGCAAGCGAGGAGGTGCAACATGCGCCTGCGCAAAAAGAGCCGTCGCAGAGCAACCGCGCTCTGCCGCGCTACGTCCTTTTGCCCACCGCATTGATCATGCTCGCCATTATCATGCAGGGAATGTTGCGTGACGGCGTGACCAATTGGATGCCATCCTACCTTTTGGAGACCTTCTCCTTGAGCGAGGAAAGCTCGATCGTCTCTACCGTCATTCTGGCGCTGTTCAGCATCGTCAGCTTTTCCCTGTTCAACGCCATTCAACGAAAATTCTTTACCAACGAGGTCACCTGTGCGGCTACGATCTTTGCCGCATCTGCGCTCTCCTCTCTCGTCCTTTATCTTGTCAACGTCTTTTTTGCGCAATCAGCACTCATTCCTTCCCTTTTGCTGATGGCGCTGACCGTTGCTTGCATGCACGGTGTCAATCTGATGCTCATCGCCATTGTTCCCAAGGCGTTTGTCAAGTGCGGAAAAGTCTCTACTTATTCGGGTATTCTCAACGCCTGCACCTACGTGGGCGCGGCACTCTCGACCTACGGCTTTGCCGCCCTGGCAGAGCAATTTAATTGGAACTTTACCATTTTGACCTGGGTGATCATTGCCGCCTCGGGCTTTGGGCTCTGCTTGGTCGCCGCACCGATCTGGAAACGGTTCAAGGCAGAATAAATTCAAAAAAAGAAAAAGCTGAACGAACGCTGTCAGGGCATTCGTTCAGCTTTTTGATTATCGGATCAAGGCTTGATCAAGAAGCAAAGTCCGCCGGAGGGAATGACGCACTTGTTGGTGCGCACGTTCGTTTGACGGTCAAGCCATTCCTCGCAGAGCTCCACCGTTTGCGGTACGTCGGAGAGATTAGAGATGCAAAGGTACAGCTCGTCTCCCACAAACGCGCTCAAAAAGACCTGCTCGTGCAAGGGAGCTTTGAGCAACGTGCTCTCCCGTACGTTCATGTAGCAAACGCTGTTCTCCTCTACCATCGGCTTGTAAAGCGCAAGGTATTGGAACCATTTTGCACGGTATTCCTCGTTATCGGGAATGCCCGACCAATCGCTGTAGGAATAAGGGCCGTTGGGATGCTGACGGTCGTATTCCGCCATTTCCAAATAGGTGTTGTACATACCGCTCTTGAGATATTTGATGTTGGGAACGGAAATGATCTTTTCTGCCTCGTAGGGGCGACCGTCGGGGCGAAGCGGGAACTGCAAAAACGGAATGGTCTGCGCAAACATACGCTTGACCGCCTCCTCGCCCGTCCAACGCAAGTCGGGACACGGGATAAGGTAGGGATCAAAATCAACCGTACCAAGCAAGGAATTCAGATCCGAAACACCCTCGCCTACCCAAAGGTAATCGTACAGCTTTTCGTCGGAGGCAGGACGGCAGACGTTGGAGTAGTGCATTTTCATAATGCCGTGATTCTCCTTAACAAAGGAGTACATCCGCGCGTAAAAATCCTCCTCGTAGGGGTCGTATCGAATATCGCTTTGTACGCAGGTGGCTCTTCCCTGCGCGCGCACCTCGGCGTGTCTTTTTGCAAATTCCTCACAGCCCGTATCGTTGTAAATACCGTCGAACTCGTATTCGTCAAACACGCGCTTCATTTTGTCAAAGAAATACGTGCCCCACGTCTCGGATTCGGCAGAGCAATTGGCGTACTCGAAATGCACGCTGATGAGGTAAGACTCGTAGCGCATAAAATCGCGGCGAAAATCGGGGTCTCGGCGATCGAAATAGAAGGAGGAGAGATACGGAAGAACCTTAATGCCAAAGGAGTGGCAAAGCTTGATAAAATTCTTCATGCCCTCGCGGTCGTGCGAAGAATATTTATCGGCACCGTACAGGCGAATGCTGTCGTTCCATTCCTCGTGCACCTGAATGAGCCCTACGCCGCGCTCGGCAAAGCTCTTGATCAGGTTGTAATCGTATTCGGTGGGCTCGATTGAAAACTTTGCGGGATACGGGCCCAGGTTATAGGTCACCTGTCCGGGCAGATAATCGCGAATGCGCACACGCTTGGCGCAGGACTTCACGTGCTCGTTGACGTAGGTGATGTTATCAATTCTCTTTTTTTGTTGTTCCAAGCTCAAAAGCTTCATAATTCGGCACTCCCTTTACAAAAGATTGTTGAGTATATTATAGCAGAATTTTGCAAAAAAGCGATTGCAAATCTTGTATTTTTTGCGCCAAAGTTTGCAAGTATTGCGCTCTTATTCGTACAAAAACAGAATGACGGGGTACAAGTGCTCGCACACAAGGTTCAGGGTGTAAACACCGCTTTCATCGGCGGTAAAATCGACCGCCGCACGCGTGCCGTCCTCGCACAAGCGCTCAATGCGGCAAATCTTTTTTCGAGAGACCAATCGCGTCTCTTCAATGGGGTCACAAGAAAGATTGAAGATAGCGCAAAACGTTCCACCGTCCTCCATATCCGCCGCACGGAAATAAACGTCCTCGTCGTCGGGATAATAGACCGTCAATTCTCCCGTTTCGTCGAGCATACGAATGAGTTGTTGCTTTCTGGAATAGGTAAGGAAGGAAAAAGCATCCACAAGATTGAAGTCTGCCTTTGGCGTTCCGCAGAACAGGAATACCCTACCGCCGAGCTCGTTTTGATACACGGTCGTACCCGGGAACAGATCTTCATAATGCACCTTGTCCACCGAATGCGCGACCGTGGAATCCACGCGCGTTGCGGGGGACGTGGGAACGAGCTCCTGCAGCTGCCTTTGCACGTTGCACTTGTTGCCGTTGACAGCCAAAAACTCGTTCGTCGGCGTTTTTCCCTGCCACGGACGCACGTCCGCACCGAGGTAGCCGCCAAAACCGCGCGCGATCAGGTGCAATGCGGTATCGGACGCCAAAAAAACGTTCCCCTTCAGCATTTCAAGGATCTCGGCATCCGTAAAGCAAATATCGCTATCCCCCTCCATGCACACGGCACCGCCGCTTTGCGCCGAAAAATACAGCGGTAATCCCATGCGTTCCAAAACACAGCTGCTCCAATGATCCACGCCATCGGGCGACTGCGGCCATGAGCCTCCCAAGGGGAATTTAGGCTCACCTCCGACGGGAATGCGGAATCCGCGCCAGCGAAGCGTGGGAACAAGGTCGGCAAGCGCCTGATAAAAGCCGCGATGGCGACCAAGGATCTTGCGGTAAGCAACGCCGCTTTGCGGCTCGTGCGTGGCAAGACGCGTGATCCAATGCTTTGCTCCCTGCGCGCCCTCCAGGATCGAGCCCGTAAAATGCGTGTGCAACGAGCGCGCGCCCGTGCTGTAGCGATTTTGCGGACAGGTATCGGTTTCGGCAAGAATAACGTCCACCTTATCCTGCAGCTTGGCAATGGATGCCGCACACTTTAAAAAGGAGCGCGTAAAATATTTTGCACCGACGGGGGTATAATTGGCGTTGTTGATACGCACCACGCTCGGGTGCCCCTTACCTGCCATGATCTTTGCAATCTCCGCACCGAACTCCACGCTACTGCCAACACAGCAGAACGAGCCGGGAATGGTGGGATCAACGCGATCGATGGCGTCACGCATCACGTGAGCGCACTCCAAAAGAGACTCCTTTTGCGTTTGAACGAACCAATCGGCGTACTGCTTTGCACAGAGAGACTCTCCGCGTACGGCGTCCAACAGCTCCTCGCGCCCCAACGCCTTGCCCGAAAGCGACTCAAAGCGTTTTAAATGGAGCGGACACGCGCAACCGCCGCCTTTGCGGAATAAGAGGCGAAAATCATCGTCGAGCATAATGTGATCGGGCGCGTGAGATGCAATGACCTCAAAGACGTGGCTGACGTAATCGCGAAAGCCCTCGTCTGCGGGGCATACCGTAAAGGTCTTTGTTCCGTCGGTCAACTGCGTGTATTGCTGATACGGGAACAGCTCGCTGAGCACCCAGCCGTGTCCCATGGTCGCCTGCACCAAAATACCGCATCCAATGCCCATGCTCCTAAGCTTTTCGCGGAACAGATCGTATTTTGCACAAAGCTGACCGACCTTATCAACGGGGGGATCGCCCTCCGGCACAAGCGTCATGGAAAACAGCGCACAGGTTGCAACACCGCTCTCGTACTGCAGGCGAATATCCTCGCAGATCTCGTCGATGTGGTCAACGTCCAGCGGCATAATGGTGTATAAATGTAATTTTTCGCAATTCATGGGGCTTCCTCCAATCGCGGATTTGATCAATCACATTATAAACCACTTTGTGCCAAATTGCAATAGCTTTTTGCAAAATAATTTCAGCCAAATCGCCCCTTGACAAAACGGTGCTTTTGCGGTATAATATTCTTACAGCTTCGTCGGACGGTCGCGCGGTATGTTGCCGTAAGGTATTACCGTGAGGAAAGTCCGGGCTTCGCAGGACAGGATAGCTGATAACGTCAGCCACGGGTAACCGTCGGGAAAGTGCAACAGAAATAAACCGCCGCTTTTGCGGTAAGGATGGAAAGGCGAGGTAAGAGCTCACCCGTTCCTATGGTAACATAGGTCCGCTGTAAACCCTATCCGAAGCAACACCCCATGGGAGGCTTGTCCGGCATATCTCCCGAGGTGGCACAAAACTTTGTTTTGGAGCGTTTTGGTGACAAAACGCAAAGATTGATGACCGCCCTTTGACAGAACCCGGCTTACAGGCGGAGCTGTATATTGCGTATTTTTGTGGAAAAGCACTTATAAAACAGCCTCGGCACATCTGCCCTATCGCAAATGTGCCGAGGCTGTTTTTGTTATTTTCCTCCCACGCCAATATAGTATGGCTCTCCAAAAGCACCCTTGTGGTATTCCACAACGTATGTATCGCCCTCGTCCAGACTGTAGTAGTCGCGTGACGGAACCGCAATCCAAAAGCTTTCACCGTTTACCGTGATTTTGAATTTGTGCTCGCCTAGCGAGTATTTGCCTCCGGTTGTGTAAAGTTCATCCTCAATCACAGCCTCATACCTCTGTCCATCGCTCATATCGAATACGTGGTTCAAATGGCTGAGCAGAATTCCGGATAAAAAGAATACCACAAAGGTTATGATCAAAAAGATGCCGATCACCGTTGCCGGGTGAAGTTCCATTTGTATACATTTGAGGCAAAAAAGTGCTCCGCACAAAATGCCGATGACTAATGCTACGTACCAAAGAGGAAACAGAATGCTGTGAACAAAAGCATATCTTTTGGCGGTGTGCTCAAAAATCAATATGGAAAGAAGCATAAAAAAGACTACGGTGGGCAACCAAAAACGCACCTTTGCCGTTCGTTTTTTTGATTTTGAATTTCCTTTTGCCATATCGGTAAGCGCCTCCCTTTCGCATTGTTTTCTTGAAAATGATTATTTGAGCTCCAAAATACTCTTGACGCTGTCGTTGCCCTCGGCAAAGGTGACCTCGCCGTTGGCGCTGACCGTTGCAATGGCGTTACAATTGCGAAAGGCTTGTGCACCTACCGCCGTAACACCGCCAAGCTCCACGTTGCGCAAGGCGGTACAGCCTGCAAAGCAGGAGGCAGGAAGAGCACGCAACGCGTTTGGCAGAGCAATCTGATCAAGCGAGTCACAATTATAAAATGCATTGATGCCAAGCGTGGTCAAGCCCGCGCCAAAATCGACCGAAAGCAAACCGTCACAGCCAAAGAATGCCGCCTCGCGCACGGTGTGCACCGCATCGGGGATAGCAACGCTCCAAAGCTTTTCACAGCCGTAAAAGGCACGCACGCCAATGCTTTCAAGGGTCTGCGGCAAAACGATCTCCTTTAAGTTCAGGCACTCAAAAAACGCATAATCGTTCAATGCCGTGCACCCCTCCAAAACCTTGACGTGAGCCAAGGCACGCGGATAGTAGCCTGCTGCAAAATCGTGGTACTCTGCCCCAAAGATATAGGCGAGATAGGTGTTTTCGGTGCGGCTTGCACCAACAAAGGGGATCTCCAACCAGCAAAGTGCATCACAGCCCTCAAATGCGCCAAAGCCGATCTCGGCAAGATCACGGCTCAACGAAACACGCTCCAAGGAGCTGCAATCCATCAGGGCACGGTCGCCAATGCGAAGCACGCGCTCCAAGCCGTGCACATAGGTCAGCGACGCGCAGTTGTAAAGAGCGAATTTTTCAACGGTCAGCGTGCCCTCGGAAAGACCTACGCAAACGAGGTCGTTGCAATCGAACAGCGCGTATGCGGGAAGAGATGCCGACTCGCCCGAAAGAACGAGACATTTGAGCGTTGCGGGCACGTCGCGCGGATTGTTGAGGTAAGAGTCACTGCCAAACAGATAGCCAAGATATTGCGCACCGTCGGCATGCTTGCCGAGCAGAGGCGTTTGCAAAGCGCTGAGCGCCGTGCATCCGCGCAAGATCCCCTCACCGATCTCCAACACGCCGTCGGGCAAGGTCAACACGGTCAACGTCTTGTTCTCGGCAAATGCGCCGTCGGCAATTTGGGTCACGGGAGCACCACCGAGCGTATCGGGGATCCTAACAGCCGAAGCCGAACCCGTGTAGGAAAGGAGCTCCGCCTTGCCGTTTTCCACGCGGTAGGTCAGCTCGGAGTCGGTTGCAAGTGCGGCACCGTTCAGGTCGTCGGTATAGCTCTCCCACGCAAGGGCGACCTCGTTCGGCTCCTTTACCAAAGAGGTATCGACCAAGGCGTCGGGCTCGGTCTCCGTGGGGGTGTTCGTCCCCCCTTTATTTCCGCAGGCAGAAAGTGCGGCACACGCAAGCAGGAGTGCCAACAAAATAGCAATTATTTTTTTCGGATTCATGATTACCGTCCTTTTGATATGATAATTCCAATGCCCTTTCATTGTATCACAAAAAACGTATTTATGCAAGCGTTTTTTGCAACAATTCATAATAATTTCAAGTTCCTGCGGCAAACGCTCTTGTAAAAATTGAAATTTGGTGTTATAATAAAGCTATCAAGCGGCGAAATGCGGAAAGGAGCGGTATATGGACGTTTTAATCGATGCGCGCTATCACGGGCTTTGCGTACGGGATATCCTGCAAAAGGAATTAAAGCTGTCGGTCAAAATGATCAAATATCTCAAATATCGCCCCATGGGCATTTGCGTGAACGGCGAATGCGTGACCGTGCGCCGCATACTGCAAGAGGGCGACGTGCTACAGCTTGCGCTGGAGGACAGCGAGGCATCCGAGGCAGTCGCACCCGTGGAGCTTCCGCTTACGGTCTTATACGAGGATGCGGATATCGTTGTGCCGAGCAAGCCTGCCGATATGCCCACGCACCCCTCGCACGACCATTACCGCGACACCGTGGCAAACGCGCTGGCGTTCCGCTATGCGAAAGAAGGGATCCCCTTTGTGTTTCGCCCCATCAACCGCTTGGATCGCAACACCAGCGGACTTTTGCTCATTGCACGCAACAAGCGTGCCGCAGGTGCATTGACGCAGGCGATGCAGTCGGGCGAGATTCGCAAGACCTACCTTGCCGTTGCCATGGGAGAAATGCAAGAGTCCTGCGGCGTGATAGACGCTTGCCTGCACCGCACCGAAAAAAGCATTATCGTGCGCGAGGTCTGCGCCCCGAACGTCCCCGACGCCGATCCGTCCGTCACCGAATACCGCGTACTCGCCGCCGAAAACGGATACACCCTGCTTGAGGTCAAGCCGCTGACGGGCAGAACGCACCAGATCCGTGTGCATTTTGCCTACGTCGGTCACCCGTTGGTGGGAGACGATCTTTACGGTACGCCCTCCCCTTTGATCGACCGTCACGCCTTGCACGCACATTCCCTGCAATTCCCTCACCCCATCACGGGAGAGACACTTACCCTGTACGCGCCGCAAGCACCCGATCTGCAGCAGTTGATCGACACCTGCTTTCCAAACTATGCAAAAAGGAGTACGCCATGAACAAAGAACAACAAATCGATACGCGTATGCCCTTGTTTTGCAAAATTCTGTTTCCCTTGACCGCGCTGAGCATTGCCATATACGTCGGCTTTACCGCAAGCGAGGCGTTTGCCGATTTCTTCAACCGCACCGTAAGCCCCGTCGGTCGCTGTATCCTTGCCAAGCTGACCGAGTGGCTCCCCTTTTCGCTTGCCGAAATGCTGATCATTTTGCTCCCCGTCGCCTTGATCGTTGCCATATTTATCGGCTACCGCTATTTTTGCGATACGTGGCGCTTGACCTTGCGCTATATGCTCATTTTATTGGCGATCGTTTGCCTGATCTTAAATCTGTTTATCTGGAACTTTGCCGCAGGCTATTACGCAACGCCTCTGGAGCAAAAATTGGAGCTGGAACGCACTCCCGTCAGCGCAGAGGAGCTGTATCGGACTGCCGCGCTGTTATCCGACGAGCTTTGCAAATTGGAGGAGGAGATCCTCTTTTTGGAGGACGACACCTCTTTGATGCCCTATTCGATCGACGGTATGAACAACGAATTGAAATCCGCCTACCGCAAAGCAAGCGATCGGTATGATTTTATCGACACCTTTACCTCATCGGTCAAGCCCGTCATGCTCAGCGAGCCCATGTCTTATACGCACATCACGGGCGTTTACTCCTTTTTTACGGGCGAGGCGAATATCAACGTCAATTTTCCCGATTACACGATCCCTTATACCGCCGCGCACGAGCTGGCACATCAACGTGGGATCGCGCGCGAGGACGAGGCGAATTTTGTGGCGTTTTTGGTATGTGCGGAGTCAAGCGACCCTTATATCCGCTACAGCGCGTACCTCAACCTATATGAATACGTGATCTCTGCGCTGTACTCCGCCGATGCGGAGCTGTACCGCGAGATCTATGCAAAGCTACCCGAAAGCATTCGCGCAGAGCGACGCGCCTACGCCGATTTTTTTGAAAAATACCGCGATAACGTAGCCGCCACGGTCACCGAAGCGACCAACGACGCCTACCTGCAAAGCCAAGGAGCGAACGCAGGAACCAAGAGCTACGGCTTGGTCGCAGAGCTTGCGGTAGCGTATTGGAGACCGTATTTTTAAGAGTGGCGCAGGCGTTCTCTCTTCACCCTTTTGCCAATGCCTGCATATACTGTGGTCGAGCGCAAAAAAGTGTACAAAAAAATCCAAAAAAATGCAAAAAAGTACTTTTCAATTCTTATTTGATATGTTATAATATATTTTAGATATTCCTTCCTTCGTTTTTCGCCGAGCTTTTGAGCGGTGCAAAACGAACGGATCAATTTGCAGAAAGGAAAAGGGGCGTACAAGGCACCTCCGTTCGTATCATGTCTAACACCAAGCTTGTCATTCGCGGAAAAAGACCTCTTTACGGCGAGATTTCGGTCAGCGGTATGAAAAACGCCGCATTACCCATTTTGTTTGCCACCATTTTAGTGGGTGACGTTTGCACCTTGGAAAACATTCCCGGCGTCAGCGATATCTCCTGCTCCTTAGAGCTGTTGCGCCGCATGGGAGCACAGATCACCTATCTCACCCCCACCACCGTCTGCATCGATACCACGCACATTTCTCCCGACGGAGCCCCCGACGAGCTGGTGCGTAAAATTCGCGGCTCCTCTTATCTTTTGGGTGCTGAGCTCGGCAGATTCGGCAAGGCTCGCATCGCTTGGCCCGGCGGCTGTGATTTTGGCGCGCAACGCCCCTTTGATCAGCACCAGAAGGGATTTCGCGCTTTGGGCGCCCGAAGCGAGAGTGGTGGCGGCTATATCTATGCCGAAGCCGAGGAGGGCGTAACCGCCGGATCGGTCTATTTTGACATTGCCTCGGTCGGTGCCACGGTCAATATGATCCTGGCATCGGTATTTGCGGCAGGCACTACCGTGATCGAAAACGCGGCGCGTGAGCCTCACATCGTTGACCTTGCAAACTTTTTAAACGCCTGCGGTGCAAAGATCGTGGGTGCGGGCACCTCCGTTATTAAGGTCCACGGCGTTACCTCCCTGCGCGGTTGCACCTATACCATTATCCCCGATATGATAGAGGCAGGAACCTATATGGTCGCCGCAGCTGCAACGGGTGGCTGTGTGCGCGTGCGTTCCATCATTCCCAAGCACGTGGAGTCCATTACCACCAAGCTGTGCGAAATGGGCGTAACGGTTGAGGAGGAGGACGATGCCGTTGTGGTCAAGAGCAGCGGCAAGCTGGAAAACGTAAACATTCAAACCGTTTACTATCCCGGCTTCCCCACCGATATGCACCCTCAATTTGCGGTCTTGCTTTGCATTGCAAACGGCATTGGAAACGTTCATGAGGGAGTATGGTCCAACCGCTTCCGCTATACGGAGGAATTGATCAAGATGGGGGCTAAGATCCGTGTAGATTCCCAAAACGCATCGATCTTTGGCGTCGATCAGCTCAGCGGAGCCGTGGTAGAGGCGACCGACCTGCGCGCAGGAGCGGCTCTTGTGATCGCGGGCTTGGCGGCAAACGGCGTGACCGAGATACACGGTGTAAACTTTATCAAGCGCGGATACGAAAATATCGTAGAAAAGCTGCGCGGCGTTGGTGCGGATATTTCGGAGCTCCCCTTCAACGATTCCGCCGCCGACACAATGCAACAAGCCAATTGAATATACAAACAAAAAGAGCAAGCACGCAAGGCATAACACCTTACGCGGTTGCTCTTTTTCTATCGTTTTGTCCGGTGTTATGCGCTTATCTTACACATCAGCCCAAGACCTTTTGAATCTCGCAATACAAATGCTCGGCAAAAAGCCCGAAGCCAAGGTCGTTGGGGTGCACGTGATCGGCATAAAACTCACGCAGGTGCGGAATAAAATTCCACGCGTCGATCACGGTGATATTGGCGTAGGGAGCCGCCGCCCGACGCATATAGTCCACCTCTGCGTGAAGCGGAATGCCCAACAGAGGATCGGGCTTGTCTGCATCCAGTCTCCACAGGGGGGCGATGACGAACACGGGAACGTCGGGATAACGCTGTGCAAGATTTGCCATAGTTGCGGGCACGTCGGTTTGAAAACGCTCCATCGTCCGGTATCCCCAATCGTTCGTACCGTAAGCAACCGTGATCAGGTCGGGATCGGTCACGGGCTCCTCCTTGACGATAACGGGAGAGATCTTATCGCCGCCCACGCCGCGGTTTTCCAGGTCGGCATCCCACAGAACCGCCATGCGGGGAGTAT
>JAZQYE010000085.1:0-3454 GCA_045633385.1 Eubacteriales bacterium
TTTTGAAAAAGCTTTTGACCTGCCACATACGTTACTGTCGCGTCAGATTTTTGATCCAATTAAAGCGGTTGATCTTGATCACCGCAACAAAGCATTTGAGGATCTGGTCGCATTTGAGGCAAGCAAATACCACCCATGCAGGGAAACCGAGGTTCAGGGCGATGATTGCCGACGGCAAGACCACCAAAAACACGAAAAAGGTATCGTTGCGAAATACAAAGCCGACGTCACCACCCGCCTTGACCAGCCCTGCAAGGCATGCCGCCTGATAGCAGGTTCCAATAATGGTGACCGACAAGACTGCGATCAGCTCCAGCGAGACCTGTGTTGCCGCGGCGCTGATGCCTGCGTAAAGCGCAATAAACGGTCGCCGCAATAAAAATACCGTGCCGCCCGTAACCAAGCCCAAGCCCAAAAAGAGAACCTGCACTGTTTTTGCGTACTCCTTGACCTGCTCGACCTTGCCTGCACCAACGGTTTTACCCGTAATGATTCCAACGGCAGATGCCATACCGTTCATGGTGACGTACGCCAACGAGTTCATGGTGTTTGCCACGCTGACCGCCGTGGTCACGCTCTCCGAAAAGCGTCCGAGAATGGCGGAGCTCGTCATCATGTTTACGCTCCAAACGATACTGCCACCCACGATCGGAAGTCCGTGTCGGATAAAATCTCTGCGCAACACGGGATCGCTGACCAAAACGTCGCGCCAACGAAAGCGTAGCTTGCGGTCAAATCTTGCCAGATATAAGATCATGACAAGCATTTCGATCAAGCGCGAAACGACCGTTGCGATCGCCGCACCGCGAATGCCGAGCGCAGGCATGCCAAGTTTACCAAAAATGAGCACGTAGTTGAGTGCCACGTTGAAAAAGAGTGAGATCAACGAAACGAACAGACCGATTCGCGCCACCTCTACGCTTCGCATTGCCGCAATCAAAACCTGCGTCACGCAAAAGAAAAGGTAAGAAAAGCAGACCACGCGCAAATACTCTGCGCCCGCCTGTACCACGCTCTCAGAGGTGGAAAACAAGCGCATCAATTCACGCGGAAAAAGACTGCATATCAGCGTTAACAATGCGCCGAACAGCAAGGAAAAGTGCAAACCGATGGCAACGATGCGGCGAATGCGCTCGGTATCGCGTCTGCCCCAATACTGTGCCGCCAGCACCAGAATGGCGCCCTCTACACCGCCCGTCAGCATTTGCAACAGGGTTTGCATCTGGTTGCCCATAAACACGCCCGAAACCGCCGCGTCGCCCAAGGCTCCGATCATTAAATTATCCGCAAAGCCGACCAAAAAGGTGATCAGGTTTTGCAATGCCACGGGAATGGCAAGCAGGATCAGGGAGCGATAAAAGGATCGATCCCTTGTCAAAATGTGCATATGTACACTCCTCTCTCCCCGCCACGCGGTGGAAAAGTCGTTCTTTGACACGTACCAAAGAAAATACGAGCACTATTATATCACTTTTTTTGTGTTTTGTCTATTGATATTTTTAAAAAAATATGTTAAAATAGGTATCAGAAAGCAACGGTACAAAATTTTGCCGCCTGCTTTGAAAGATTTACATCTGTTTGGAGGATTTGTTATGAAACGTTTGACAAAAGGTATTCATCATATCGCGCTCAAGTGCGTCAGCAAAGAGCATTTTGACAAGACCGTGCATTTTTATCACGATCTTTACGGCATGGAAGTGGTCAGAACCTGGACCACCGGCGGTGAGGCAAAGTACCCCTGCATTATGCTTGACACGGGCGCCGGCTTGCTTGAGATCTGTGCCAACGGCAAGGACGAGCTCTCTCAGGGTGCGCTCCGCCACATCGCGCTTGAGGTTGACAGCGTAGATGAGTGCATTGAGATCGCACGCAACGCAGGCTACAAGATTACCATTGAGCCTACCGACATCTGCTTTAACTCCGAGCCTCCCTATCCCGCACGCATGGGCTTTTGCATTGGCCCCGTTGGCGAAGAGGTTGAATTCTTTGAACTGAGATAACACACGTAGAAAGGCAGGCACTATGCGCATTCTCGCACTCGGTGACATTGTCGGAAGCGCCACCGTCGATTATTTAAAAAGCAAGCTGTGGGGCTTGCGCAGCAAAGAAAAAATTGATTTTACCGTGGCAAACGGGGAGAACGTCAGCGACATTCGCGGCATTTGCGCCGCCGATGCCGAGGCATTGCTGGATACGGGAATCGATCTGCTCACGCTTGGCAACCATGCCTTTGGCATGAAGGACATCTACTCTTATCTGGACGCCAATACCGAGCGTATCATTCGTCCGGCAAACTATCCTCCTGCCGCCCCCGGCGTTGGGTACACGGTTTGCGACGTCAATGGTTGGCGCGTGCTTTGTATCAACATCAGCGGTCGCGTATATCTCGATCCGCTCGCCTCGCCATTTGATACGGTCGATCGCATTCTGGAGCGCGAGGCAGGCACGTACGACTTGGCTCTGCTGGATATTCACGCCGAAGCGACCAGTGAAAAGCTGGCGATTGCACGTTATTTTGACGGGCGCGTGCAGGTCATGTTCGGCACGCACACGCACGTTCCCACCGCCGACGAGCAGATCTTGCCGCGCGGCTCTGGATATATCACCGACCTCGGTATGTGTGGCCCGATCGACGGTATTCTCGGAACCGACACCGATGCGGTGATCTACCGATTCCGCACCCAACTCCCCACGCGCTTTTCGGTCGCCCCGGGAGACGTTCATGCGCAAGGAGCAATCTTCGATGTGGACGAATCCTCCGCCCACGTCCGAGCCGTCAAAAGAATCGTGTTTTGACATCGTAGCAATTTTTGAGGGATTTCTTGTTAGAATTTTTTGAGGGGGAACTTTTTCAAAAGATCCCCCTCAAATTCTTTATCAACTATTCCCTTATTGAGCAGCGTCAACGATAGCGGTGAACTTTTCTGCAACGAGGGAGGCGCCGCCGATGAGGCCGCCGTCAACGTTGGGCTTAGCGAGGAGCTCAGCCGCGTTCTTCTCGTTCATAGAGCCGCCGTACTGAACGGTCACGGACTCGGCAACGTCTTCGCCGTACATAGAAGCGAGCACCTTGCGAATAACGCCGCAGGTCTCTTCTGCCTGTTCGGGAGTTGCGGTCAGACCCGTACCGATTGCCCAAACGGGCTCGTACGCAACGATAACGTTCTTAAGCTGATCTGCAGAAACTCCGGTAAGCGCCATCTTGGTCTGGAACTTAAGGAGAGTCTCAGTGTAGCCGAGCTCTCTCTGCTCAAGAGTTTCACCAACGCAAACGATCGCCTTGAGGCCTGCCGCAAGAGCCGCCTTGGTACGAAGGTTTACGGTCTGGTCGGTCTCGCCGAAGTACTGACGTCTCTCGGAGTGGCCGATGATAACGTATTCAACGCCGCACTCAACGAGCATCTTTGCGGAGATCTCGCCGGTATATGCACCGTTCTCCTTGAAGTGAACGTTC
>JAZQYE010000086.1:0-6411 GCA_045633385.1 Eubacteriales bacterium
CACCGCCGACTACGTTTGATCATGCTTGATCGTTTCAATCCTCTAACATACGGTACGCGTACATCAAGCGGTGCGCGTCCTCAAGCAACCAATAGCGGTTGACCTCGTGAACAGCCGTCCACGGCGTTGCCAAAATTCCCATAAAATGCTCGTTGATCAAGCCGTGCTTTTTCATAAAATGCACCTCTTGTGCCACGTTTTGGGAGCAACACCACGTGCTGGAGCAAGGCATTTGATCGTACCCGAGCTCTGCCAGAGCAATATAGGCATCGTACTGCATCTTTACACGGGGATGCCCCTCGTCGTAACGCATATAGCCCCAGTTTGAGATCAGGCACTCCTTGGGCATCTTTTGAGTAAACTCCTTGGGGTGTCCCCAATAATAGTCACCCCAGATCCACGGACGCACGCCGTTTTTCTCAACGCAGTCCATGTAAAAATACAGATCGTGGAACCACAGATCGTTGCAACGAATAATAGTCATACCCTTTTTATGTGTTGCCATATCCTCCTCGTCCATACCGAGATGGAACAGACTCGGGCGGTCGAATACAAGGCAGACCTCATCGATCAGATCCTTGACTACCTCGTAGTATTTTGCCGTACCCTTCATCCACGAATATTCCTTGAGCCACGTATCGTGGCAGGCGGAAAAGTTCAGCTTGGGTATGGGCTCGATACCACGCTCGCGCATATAGGTCAACAGCTTACGCATCTCATCGTGCGTAAACGCATTTTTGATCGAGATCTCGGGGTGCGAGTCGTATTGCATGGCGTCCAGAATATCCAACACCACGAGATCGATGCCCATTTTGGAGATCTCATCGATGATCTCATATAACAAAACGCGATCGATCGTGAGCGTATCGTGAAAACGCCCCGTGCATTGGCAGATCAGCGGACCGCGGTGCTCCAAAAAAGACCATTTATCGCGGCTACCGTTGCCGCCGAGAGAAAGAAAATAACCCTTGCGTAAATTCATTTTTATGCCTCCGTTTTTTCTGTTTCAAGCAGCTTACACGCGTGCATCAAGCGATATGCATCATCAAGCAAGCGATAACGGTTGATCTGTTGGATACCCGCCCACGGAGTTGCCAAAATACCCACAAAATGCTCGTCGATCAAGCCGTGCTTTTGGAAGAAATGCACCTCCTGTGCCACGTTTTGATGACAGCACCACGTGCTGGAGCAAGGCATTTGATCGTACCCGTGCTTTGCCAGGGCAATATAAGTATCGTATTGCATCTTTACGCGGGGATGTCCCTCATCGTAGCGCATATAGCCCCAGTTTGAGATGAGGCACTCCTTGGGCATCTTTTTGAGGAATTCGTTGGGATGTGCCCAATAATAATCGCCCCAGATCCACGGACGTACGCCGTTTTTCTCAACGCAATCCATGTAAAAATACAGATCGTGGAACCAAAGATCGTTGCAACGGATGATAGTCATCCCCTTTTTGTGTGAGGGCATATCCTCCTCGTCCATGCCGAGATGGAACAAACTCGGGCGGTCAAACACAAGGCAGACCTCGTCGATCAGATCCTTAACTACCTCATAGTATTTTGCCGTACCCTTCATCCACGAATACTCCTTGAGCCACGTATCGTGGCAGGCGGAAAAGTTCAGCTTGGGAATGGGCTCAATGCCGCGCTCGCGCATATAGGATAACAGCTTACGCATTTCCTCGTGCGTAAACGCATTTTTAAGCGAAATTTCGGGGTGTGACTTATATTCCATCGCATCCAAAACATCCAGAACAATCAAGTCGATGCCAATTTTGGAAAGCTCGTCGATCAACTCATAAAGCAGAACACGATCGACTACAGGCATTTCCTCATAATGTCCCGCGCATTGGCAGATTCGAGGACCGCGATGCTCCAAAAAAGACCATCGATCGCGGCTGCCGTTGCCGCCGAGATCAAGAAAATAACCCTTTCGCAAATTCATGTTTATGACTCCGTTTTTTCTGTTTCGAGCATCTTGTACGCGTATATCAAACGGTGCGCATCCTCAAGCAACCAATAGCGGTTGACCTCCTGCACGTATGTCCACGGAGTTGCGATAACGCCCATAAAGTGCTCGTCGATCAAGCCGTGCTTTTGGAAGAAATGCACCTCCTGCGCCACGTTTTGGGAGCAGCACCACGTGCTGGAGCAAGGCATTTGGTCGTAACCGTGCTTTGCCAAAGCAATATACGTGTCATACTGCATTTTTACGCGGGGATGTCCCTCGTCGTAGCGCATATAGCCCCAGTTTGAGATGAGGCACTCCTTGGGCATCTTTTTGATAAACTCATCGGGATGTGCCCAATAATAGTCTCCCCAGACCCATGCGCGTGCACCGTTCTTTTCTGCACATTCCTTGTAAAAATACAGATCGTGGAACCACAGATCACTGCAACGAATAATGGTCATGCCCTTTTTGTGCGAGGGTAGATCCTCCTCGTCCATACCAAAGTGGAACAGGCTCGGGTGGTCGAATACACGGCAGACCTCGTCGATCAGATCCTTGACCACCTCGTAGTATTTTCTCGTGCCCTTCATCCACGAATACTCCTTGAGCCACGTATCGTGGCAGGAGGCAAAATTCAGCTTGGGAACGGGCTCGATGCCACGCTCGCGCATATAGGACAAGAGCTTGCGGATCTCTGCGTGCGTAAACGCATTTTGAAGCGAAATCTCGGGATGCGACTCATATTGCATGGCATCCAAAACATCCACGACCACAAGATCGATACCCATTTTGGCGATCTCATCGATGAGCTCATACAGCAAAACGCGATCGATATAAGGCGTTTTTTTGTAAAGATCCGTTCCCTGGCAAATATCGGGACCGCGCTGATCCACGGACGACCACTGATCGCGACCGCCGTTTCCGCCGAGAGAAAGAAAATAACCCTTTCGCAAATTCATGTTTATGCCTCCGTTTTTTCTGTTTCAAGCAGCTTACACGCGTGCATCAAGCGGTACGCATCGTCAAGCTGTTGATAGCGGCACACCTCGTTCATGCCTGCCCACGGTGCGATCATAAAGCCCGCGAGATGCTCGTTGATCAAATTCTTTTCTTTGAAAAACAGCACCGTTTGCGCAATGTTCTGATGGCACGCCCAGGTGCTGGCGCAGGGGAGCTGATCGTAGCCGAGTTCTGCCAGCGCAACGTATGTATCCATTTCGGTCTTAGGCAGGAACGAGCCGTCGGGTGCCACCCTTAGGCGCTCGTACCACCAATTGGAGATCAGGCACTCACGCGGAATCTTTTTTTCAAAAATATCGGCGTGTGCCCAATAAAAATCGCCCCAGATCCACGGACGTGCACCGTTCTTTTGCACGCATTCCATGTAAAAATACAGATCATGGCACCACAGATCGTTGCAACGAATGATGGTCATGCCCTTGCGATGCGTGGGCAGATCCTCCTCGTCCATACCAAGGTGGAACAGACTTGGATGGCCAAACACCTCGCACACCTCGTCGATCAGGTCACGCACCACGTCGTAATAGGTCTGCGTGCCCTTCATCCATGCGTATTGCTTGAGCCAAGTATCGTGGCAGGATGAAAAATTCAGCTTGGGCACGGGCTCGATGCCGCGCGCACGCATATAGTCCAGCTCTGCGCGAACCTGTTCGTGTGTAAATGCACACGGGAGCGAGATCTCGGGGTGGCTGTGGTATTGCAATGCGTCCAGCACGTCGATCACGACCAGATTGACGCCGAATTGCGCAAGTCCGTCAACCGTCTCACGCAACACGCCAAGGTCGGTCGCGGGTGTTTCACGATAGCGCCCCGTCGCCTGCGTAATGGCAGGGCCACGGTGTTCGACAAACGACCACTTATCGCGACCGCCGTTGCCGCCGAGGGAGAGAAAAAATCCTCGTTTCATCATTAGCCGATTTCTTCCTCAACAACTTTTCCGTAAGCCTTTGCTCCGTCATCGTTGCTGATAGACGCAAAGTAAGCGGCGGCAGTCGCCTGCACGTCGGGATCCTCAAACATCGCTCTGGAGAACTTGACGCGGTTTGCGTTATTGAGCAGGGTGTAGTAGTTCAGATCGACAGTTGCCTGCATAGGAACGGCGTTAAAGCCGAGCAGATGCTCGTTGACAAGTCCGAACTCCATGTAGAAGTACACGAACTGCGGAATGTTCTGATGGCAGGTCCAATCGCTCGCCTCGGGGATCTGATCATAGCCTGCCGCAGACAAAGCCTTGCACTCGTCGTAAATGGGGCGGTCGGGGTAAGATCCGTCGGGCTTGAGAATGATACGATCCCAGAAGGACATGGAGAGCACGCAGGACTTGGGGCAGTTAGCCAAAAACTCCTCGGGGTGCGTGCAGTAAAAATCGCCTACGATCCATGCGCGGGAGCCCTTTGCCTCCACGCAGGAGATCATGTAGTTCAAGTCAGCAAAATACGCCTCTACGCTACGGGGCTCGGAATTGGTGCGCACGTAATCGTTGTGCCACCAATTGGTGCGGCGGGGGCTGTTGGGGAACTCCTCCTCGTCCATACCCAGGTGGAAAAGTGCGGGAGTATCGAAAATGTCGCAGACCTCGTCGATGAGATCCTTGACTACGGTGCGGTAAGTGTCACTGCCCTTTTGTGCGCAGTAGGGCGCGAGCCATGCGTCGTGATAGGAGGAGAAATTGAGCTTGGGAATGGGGTTCATGCCGAGTGCGCGAACGCGTGCAAGCTCCTCACGGAGCTCCTCTACCGTCCATGCACCCTTGATGCCAAGCTCGGGGTGGCTCTTGTACTGTACGCCCTCACCAAGATCGATGACAAGCGTATTGACGCCAAAGGAGGGGAGCTGATCGACCACGCGTCTCCACGTGTCGCGCTCGGTCAGCATTTCATTTTGATAGTGCCCCGTAGATTGGCATTGGAAGGGGCCGTCGTTTTCGGGTGCGGAGTTTTCATCTCTCCACATATTAAATCCAAGTTGAATGGTATAGCTCCAAATTTTTTCCATGATGTTTACCTTTATCCTTTCAAATTTTTTTATTACTTAAATAATATTGTTCAAACAGTTCTTTTGCATATTTTGTGCGGTGCGCCATATCCAGCAGCGCGTAGCGGTTATCCGCAGTCGTTTTTGCCCACGGAGAGGCGAGCAGACCCAAAAGGTGCTCGTCAAACAACCCCTCGTTGTGCGCCAGCAGGATCGCCTGCGCAATGTTTTGCTTACAGCACCAAACGCTGCAATCCAGCAACTGATCGTACCCAAGACGCGAGCGTTCTATCACCGCGTTGAAGCCCTCGTTTACGTATCTGCCCGTCGGGCTCTTGATCACCCTTTCAAAGGAGTTATCGACCAAAATACAGTCTTTCGGCATCTTTTGTGCAAAGGTATCCTTATTGAAGCGGTAATAACTTCCCCAAAGAAGCGGCCGTGCCCCGTGCTTTTCGATACAGTCGATGTAATAGTACAAATCGTGATACCATAGGTCGTTACATCGAATAATGGTCATGCCCTTGCGGTGGTTGGGAACGCTCTCCTCATCCATGCCAAGGTGAAAATATTTGACGGGTGCAAAGATCTCGGCTACCTCGTCGATCAGCTCCTTGACCACCTCGTAATATTTTGCCGTTCCCTTCATCCACGCATATTCGCGCAACCACGCATCGTGGTAAGAGGAAAAATTCAGTTTTGGTACGGGCTCCATACCCATGGCGCGAATGCGCCTCACCTCTGCTCTCAGCTCCTCCTTTGACCATGCACCGGGGTTCGCAAGCTCCGGGTGGCTGTCGTACCGTACCCCCTCGCCCACGTCGATCACCAACGTGTTGATGCCACAGGAAGGCAGATAATCCACCACGTCACGCCATACCGCGCGGTCAGTGATCATTGTTTTCTGCCACCGCGCCGTTGCCTGACAAATGTGCGGTCCACGATGCTCAACCAACGACCACGTATCGCGCCACATATTTGTACCAAGGTGAATAAAATATCCCCAAATGTAATCCATTTTAAGATCGCTCCTTCAACAGCTTTTCAAACAGCTCCTTGGCGTACTTGGTGCGGTATGCATCATCCAGAAGCACGTAACGGCTGACCTCGTCAGTCGGCTGCCACGGCACGCTCATAAAGCCCAACAGGTGCTCGTCCACCACGCATTGATCAAAGTAGAACTTGATGGTTTGTGCCATGTTCTGATGGCACGCCCACGTGCTTGCGCAGGGGACTTGATCGTATCCCATTTTCGAGATCTCGATCATGGATTGATATCCGCGGTAAAAAGTTTGCATACTTGTGTCAAGCTTGGGCACTCTTTCGTAGCAAGCCTCGGTCACAATGCACTCCTTGGGCATTTTTTGTGCAAAGGTATCCTTGTGGGCACGGTAGTAATCGCCCCATACCCACGGGCGCGCGCCGTGCTTTTCAACGCATTCCATGTAAAAATACAGATCGTGA